>CAXTVE010000123.1:6695-8691 GCA_964247485.1 uncultured Propionibacteriaceae bacterium | reverse complement strand
ATCCGGCTGGGGCCACGGCTGGGGCATGTCCCAGTACGGCGCCTACGGAGCGGCCAGGGCCGGCCTGAGCTGGCGGCAGATCCTCGGCTTCTACTACCCGGGCACGAAGCGCACCACGCTGCCACCCGGAAGCACGATCAAGGTGTGGGTGACCAGCGACAACGACGGCTCGCTCCGGGTGCTGCCCAGGTCCGGTCTGGAGGTGCGCGACAGCAGCGGCGGCCGGTTCCGGGTGCCGACCGGGGCCGGGTACGCCTCGTGGCGGATCGCCCGCTCCGGGTCGGGCTACCAGCTGAGCTACCGCACCCCGGACGGCCGCTCCGTCAACCGGCGGACCGGGTTGTCGAGCAGTACCTGGTCGTTCGCCAGCACGGACGGCCCCGTCTCGGTGGTGCTGCCCGGTGGCTCCCGACGGGTCTATCGCGGCTCGGTGTCCCTGATCAAGTGGGGGAACAGCGGCCGGACCGTGAACCGGGTGCGGGTCGAGGACTACGTCCGCGGCGTGGTGCCGGCTGAGATGCCGACGTCCTGGTCCGCCGACGCGGTCCGCGCGCAGGCGGTCGCCGCCCGCTCGTACGGGGTCCGGCTGCGTGACCGGGCCCGGCAGTCCGGCTACGACCTGTGCGACACGACCGCCTGCCAGGTGTACCGGGGCGTCGGGGTCGAGACCCCCCGCGGCGACGTCGCGGTCAAGGCCACCGCGGGTGTCGTCCTGACCTACCGGGGCGCGGTCGCCCTGACCCAGTTCGCCTCCTCCAACGGCGGCCACAGCGCCCAGGGCGACCACCCCTACCTGGCGCCCAAGCGCGACCCGTACGACGGCGCGGTCCGGTCGCAGGCCTGGAGCCGGACGGTGACCGCGACCCAGATCGCCAGCCGCTGGCCGGGGGTGGGCACGGTGCGCGCGGTCCAGGTGACGAGCCGGGACGGGGCCGGCTCCTGGGGTGGTCGGGTGCGCTCGGTGGTGATCCAGGGCAGCCGCGGCACGGTCACCGTCTCCGGCTCGACCTTCCAGTCCCGGTTCGGCCTGAAGTCGCGGCTGTTCACCGTCCTGGGGGCGACGACCACACCGGCGCCGAGCGTCACCCGGGGTAAGGCGTATGCGACGTTCCCGCGCACCTTCGACGGCCGCTCGCGGGCCGACCTCTCCCTGCTCAGCGCGGCGGGCGAGCTGCGGCGGTATCCCGTGACGAAGGGCCAGCTGGGCCGGCCGGTCACGCTCGGTTCTGGACTGGGCCAGTACACCCACGTCGCGAGCGTGGGGGACTGGGACGGTGACGGGTACGCCGACGTCGTCGTCCGCACCCGGTCCGAGCGGCTGCTGCTGCTCCGCGGCGGCCGGTCGGGCCTCGCCCGCACCGGGGCGGTCATCCCCGGCGGCGCGGACGTCAAGTCGCTCACCGGCATCGGGGACGTGAACGGCGACCGCTTCCCGGACCTCGCAACCCTCACCGGCACCGGCACCTTGTCCTTCATCCTCGGCGACGGCGGGACCGGCCGGCTCCGGGCGGTCCGGGTCGCCTCCGGCTGGTCGGGGCACGACTGGCTGCGCGGCGTCGGGGACTTCGACCGGGACGGTCGGGTCGACCTGATCAGTCTCGCGGGTGATCGGCTGCTGCTGCACCGCGGTACGGCCGACGGCCTGGCCCAGCCGGTCAGCCTGGCCGCCGGCTGGTCCGGGTACGCGAACGTCACGTCGGTCGGCGACTTCACGGGCGACGGCCGGGCCGACATCATCGCCCGTACCACCGGGGGCCGGCTGGTCGTCTTCGTCGGCGACGGGCAGGACCGGGTCACCCGCGGCGCCACCTTGCGCGGCTCGTTCGCCGGGACCCGCTTCGTGCTCTGAGGGACCCGGTCGACAATGAGAGGGTGATCGAGGGCTTCCGGATCGGCCATGCCACCGCCGACGGGGACGGCTGGCTGACCGGCACCACCGTCGTGGTGGCCGACGGCGACGGCGCGGTCGGCGGGGTGGACGTCCGCGGCGGCGGGC
>CAXTVE010000123.1:5450-6685 GCA_964247485.1 uncultured Propionibacteriaceae bacterium | reverse complement strand
CCATGACGCCGTCCTGCAGGAAGCGGTCCCCCAGCGCGGCCAGGTCGGCGTCAAGGGCGGTCACCCGTTCGGTGTCGTCGGCGATGAAGCGGTAGACCGCGATCGTCGGCCCGTAGTTCGTCTTCATGAAGTCGCGGAACTCCTCCCCGGTGGTGAAGCGCTCGACCGTCAGGTTCTGCTGCCGGGCGACCAGGTCGGTGACCCGGTCACCGAGCAGGGCCCGGACGTGGTCGGGGGGGCCCCCCCGGGGGGGCGGGGGGGCGGGGGGGGGGGGGCCCCGCCGGCCGCCCCCCGGGCGGGGCGCCCCCCGACGGCGTGGTCACTGCCCTGGAGCGGGACGGCATCGGCTTCCCGATCGGGCCGGCCCCCGGTCAGGTGGTGCCGATCGTGCCGGCCGTGGTGATCTTCGACCTCGGCCGGGGCGGGGAGTTCCGGCACCGGCCCACGGCGGACTTCGGAGCCCGCGCGTACGCCGCGGCGTCGGCGGAGCGCCCGGTCTCGGGGGTGGTGGGCGCCGGCACCGGCGCGAAGTGCGGCGGGCTCAAGGGCGGCTCCGGCTACGCCGAGCACCGGCTCCCCGACGGCACGTCGGTCGCGGCGGTCGTGGCGGTGAACGCCACCGGTTCACCGGTCGACCCGGTCACCGGCCGCCTCCGGGCCGACCGGCTGCACCGGCTGCCCGCGCCGACCGACGCCGAGCGCGAGGCCCTGGCCACCGCGTACGCCCACGCCGTGCCGTCGCTGGCGACCACCATCGGGGTGCTGCTCACCGACACGACCCTGACCAAGGCCCAGGCGGGGCGGCTGGCCACGGTCGGTCACGACGGGATGGCCCGGGCCATCGCGCCGGTGCACTCGATGCTCGACGGCGACACGGTGTTCGGCCTCGCGTCCGGCCGCCGGCCCGCGCCGGCCGACCCGCGCGCCGCGCTGGCCGCGTTCAACGACCTGCTGGCCGTGGCGGCCGACGTCTTCACCGACGCCTGCCTGGACGCCCTGCTGGCCGCGCAGGGGCGGGGACCGTGGCCGGCCTACCGAGACCTGGTGCCGGCCGCCGCCCGGTGAGAAATCGTCCGGACGGCGCGGCGGGGGTTCCTACACTGTGGGGCGGCGAACCACCGACGAGCGACGAGGATGCACCGATGAAGGCCCTGCTGCTGGAGAACATCCACCCCGACGGGGTGCGGCTGCTCACCGAGCGGGGGATCACGGTGGAATCGGTGACCGGCGCGCTG
>CAXTVE010000123.1:0-5350 GCA_964247485.1 uncultured Propionibacteriaceae bacterium | reverse complement strand
GGTGCGGCTGCTCACCGAGCGGGGGATCACGGTGGAATCGGTGACCGGCGCGCTGCACCCCGGGCAGGGCGGCGGCCGACCTGCTGGCCGTCGGCGCCTTCTGCATCGGCACCAACCAGATCGACCTGGCCGCGGCCGCCGACCGCGGCACCGTGGTCTTCAACGCACCGTTCTCTAACACCCGCAGCGTGGTGGAGCTGGTGATCGCCGAGATCATCGCCCTGGCCCGGCGGCTGACCGACAAGAACGCGTCCATGCACGCCGGCGTGTGGGACAAGTCGGCCAAGGGTGCGCACGAGGTCCGCGGCCGATCCCTCGGCATCGTCGGCTACGGAAACATCGGCAGCCAGCTCTCAGTGGTCGCCGAGTCGCTCGGCATGCGGGTCTACTACTACGACGTGGCCGACAAGCTGGCCCTCGGTAACGCGCAGCGCTGCTCCACCCTCGACGAGCTGCTGGCGGTGGCCGAGACGGTCACCCTGCACGTCGACGGCCGACCCGGCAACGCCGGCCTGTTCGGCGCAGAGCAGTTCGCCCGGATGCGGCCGCGCAGCCTGTTCCTCAACCTGTGCCGGGGCATCGTGGTCGACCACGAGGCGCTGCGGGACCACCTCGTCAGCGGTCATCTCGCCGGGGCGGCGGTGGACGTGTTCGCCGAGGAGCCCAAGGCAGCCGGCGACCCGTTCTTGTCCAGCCTGCAGGGGCTGCCCAACGTGATCCTGACTCCCCATGTGGGCGGTTCCACCGAGGAGGCGCAGCAGGACATCGGCCGGTTCGTGGCCGGCAAGCTCGCCGACTTCGCCACCACCGGCAACACCTCGATGTCGGTGAACCTGCCGCAGGTCGTCATCGAGCCGGCCGCCGGTCGCGCCCGCGTGCTGCACGTGCACCGCAACGTGCCGGGGGTGCTGGCCACCGTCAACGGGGTGCTCGCCGACTCCCGGGTCAACATCGAGCGGCAGAGCCTGTCCACCCGGGGCGAGCTGGGCTACGTGGTCACCGACGTCGCCGGTGAGCTCACCCCCGAGCTGCTGGACAAGCTGGAGAGCCTGCCGGAGACGGTCCGGCTCCGCGTGCTGGACTAGCCCTCGGCGCGTCCCCGGCCCGCCCCACGGCGCCGCCGCCGGACCAGCTGCGCGACGACGACCGCGACCAGCGCGACCAACCCGAGCAGGGGCCCGTAGCGGGTCAGCACCGGGGAGACGGCGTTGGCGAGGGCCTGCCGGCGGGATTGGGTGATCGTGCTGGACCCGGAGCGACGGGGCGGGGCCGGCGGCGCGCCGCCCACGGGCGCCGGCCCGAGGCCGGACGGGCCGTCCGCCTCGACCCCCACGGTCTGCATCTCCAGGGTGGTGACGGTGTCATCGTCCTCGGCGGTCACCGATGCCTCGGCGCCGGCCCACTCCTGCCACAGCGCGTCGTCCGCGACCACCGACCCCCCGGCCGCGAGGTCTGCCGTCGCCGGCATCCCCAGGCCGTCGCGGAAGCGGTCGCTCAGGCAGCTGGCGAACTGGTCCAGGAGCTTGTGGCCCACGTCGGCGACGACCCCGGCGCCGAACTGGGCCGGGCGGCCGGTCAGGGCCAGGTCGGTGTGCAGCTCGATCTCGGTCCGGGACCCGCGGCCGGCCAGGACCGCGGTCACCCGGACGGCGGCCGTGCCGTTCCCCCGGCCATCGGTGCCGTGGGCCTCGAACACCACCCGGCGCGCCCCGGCGTCGCGTTCCAGGTACCGCCCGGATCCGGAGTAGACCAGGGCGGTCGGCCCGAGCTTGACCTTGACCGACCCCTCGAAGTGGTCGCCCCTGGTCCCCGTGACCGTGGCCCCGGGGAAGCACGGCGCCAGCCGGTCCAGGTGGTTGAAGGCCGTCCACACCTCTTCGACCGAAGCCGGCACGGTGAAGCGGTGGGTCAGGTCCATGCCTCTTCCTCTCCTCGACACCTGCGGTTCGGTAGGGCGAGGTTATCGTTGCGCCATGGGTGACGGTGCCCTGGACCGACCCGACGGCGGCCTCGCGCTGCCGCCGGGCACCGACCCTGCCGCCCTGAGCCGCTACCTCAACCAGGTGCACGACGACTTCGTGCAGACCGGGCAGCTGGATGGGGCGTTGCGGCGGGTGGTGGTCGACTCCTGGCGGCGCAGCCTGGGGTCCGGGCTGGACCCGGAGTTCTCGCGGGCCCCGATCCGGCTCGACGACGCCCAGCTGGCGAAGATCCGCGCCGCCCACCCGCTGGCCGTGGCCATGCCGCTGATCCGCCGCCTGCTGGTGGAGAGCGCGGCCGAGGCCGGGCTGCTCGTCGCGGTCAGCGACGCGGCCGGGCAGCTGCTCTGGGTCGAGGGCGACCACGACCTGCGCACCAGGGCCGAGGCCATGCACTTCCTGCCCGGAGCGGACTGGAGCGAGGCCAGTGCCGGCACCAACGCGCCCGGCACCGCCCTGGCCCTCGGCCGGCCGGTGCAGATCCTCGGAGCCGAGCACCTCGTCCGGCCGGTGACCCCCTGGAGCTGCTCGGCCGCGCCGATCCGCGAGCCCGACACCGGCGCGGTGCTCGGGGTGCTGGACCTGACGGGCGGCCCGGAGGTGGCCTCGCCGCAGACCATGGCCCTGGTCCGGGCCACCGTGGCCGCGGCCGAGGCGGAGCTCAAGCTGGAGCGGCTGCAGCCGACGACCCCACGGCGGCCGACCCGCCGGGGATACGCGGTGCCCCGGCTCAGCACCCTCGGCGTACGCGGGGTGCAGATCCGCACCGGGGCGGGCGCGATCACCCTCAGCCTGCGGCACAGTGAGCTGACGGTGCTGCTCGCCCTCCATCCGGAGGGCTTCACGGCGGGCGAGCTGGCGGTCGCCCTGTCGGAGCAGGAGCACTCGTCGGTCACCATCCGGGCCGAGCTGTCACGGCTGCGCGCCGCCTGGGGCCCGATCGGGCTGCGGTCCCGCCCGTACGCCATCACCACCCCGATCGCCCTCGACGTCCGCGAGGTGCGCACCGAGCTGGAGCGCAACAACGTGCGCCGCGCGGTCGCCCACTACCGGGGACCGCTGCTGCCGCTGTCGGAGTCGCCCGCCGTCGCCGAGCTGCGCGACGACCTGCACCAGGCCCTGCGGTCCCGGCTGATCGCCGCCGGGGACGCCGATGCGCTGCTGGCCTTCGCCGACACCGCCCACGGGCACGACGACTTCGAGATCTGGCAGGCCGCGTACGCCGCCCTGCCGGCCTCGTCGCCCCGGCTGACCGAGGTCGAGGCCCATCTCCAGACGCTGGACGCCGCCCTGGCCTGACTGCAACGTCGGCGCAACGTTGCCCCGCCTAGCGTGCGAGATGGCGGCCGCACCCGCCGCCGTTGGGCGTGCCGACACGATCGGCCGGACGAAGGAGTCGAGATCCATGACGGTGTACGCGAACCCGGGGACGGACGGCAGTGTCGTCTCCTACAAGTCCCGCTACGGCAACTGGATCGGCGGTGAGTTCGTCGACCCGGTCAAGGGACAGTACTTCGAGAACCCGTCCCCGGTGAACGGCCAGACCTTCTGCGAGGTCGCCCGGGGCACCGCGGAGGATGTCGAACTGGCCCTGGACGCCGCGCACAAGGCTGCACCGGCCTGGGGCAAGACCTCGGTGGGGGAACGCGCGGTCATCCTGAACAAGATCGCCGACCGGATCGAGGAGAACCTCGAGATGCTCGCCGTCGGCGAGACCTGGGAGAACGGCAAGCCCGTCCGCGAGTGCCTGGCGGCCGACCTGCCGCTCGCTGTGGACCACTACCGCTACTTCGCCGGGGCGATTCGCGCTCAGGAGGGCGGCATCTCCCAGCTCGACGACAACACCGTGGCCTACCACTTCCACGAGCCGCTCGGCGTGGTCGGCCAGATCATCCCCTGGAACTTCCCGCTGCTGATGGCGACCTGGAAGCTGGCCCCCGCGCTGGCCGCCGGCAACGCCGTGGTGATCAAGCCCGCCGAGCAGACCCCGGCGTCGATCATGATGCTGATGGAGCTGATCGCCGACCTGCTGCCCGAGGGCGTGGTGAACGTGGTCAACGGTTTCGGGGCCGAAGCCGGCAAGCCGCTCGCGTCATCGCGCCGGATCCGCAAGATCGCCTTCACCGGTGAGACCACGACCGGTCGGCTGATCATGCAGTACGCCAGCCAGAACCTCATCCCGGTCACCCTCGAACTCGGCGGCAAGAGCCCGAACGTGTTCTTCGAGGACGTCACCCGGACCGAGGACGACTTCTACGACAAGTGCCTGGAGGGCTTCTCGATGTTCGCCCTCAACCAGGGCGAGGTCTGCACCTGCCCGAGCCGGGCGCTGATCCAGAACTCGATCATCGACGCCTTCCTGCCGGCGGCGACGGAGCGGGTCAAGGCGATCAAGCAGGGCAACCCGCTGGACACCGAGACCATGGTCGGGGCCCAGGCCAGCAACGACCAGCTGGAGAAGATCCTCTCCTACATCCAGATCGGGGCCGAGGAGGGCGCCCGGATCATCACCGGCGGTGAGCGGGCCGACCTCGGCGGCGACCTGTCCGGCGGCTACTACGTCTCGCCGACGATCTTCCAGGGCACCAACAAGATGCGGGTGTTCCAGGAGGAGATCTTCGGCCCGGTGGTCTCGGTGACCGGCTTCGACGACTACGACGACGCCATCGAGATCGCCAACGACACCCTGTACGGCCTCGGCGCCGGGGTCTGGTCGCGCGACGTCAACCTGTGCTACCGGGCGGGCCGCGACATCCAGGCCGGCCGGGTGTGGACGAACAGCTACCACACCTACCCGGCGCACGCGGCGTTCGGCGGCTACAAGTCCTCCGGCGTCGGCCGCGAGAACCATCTGATGATGCTCGAGCACTACCAGAACACGAAGAACATGCTGGTCTCCTACGACACCAAGGCCATGGGCTTCTTCTGATGCCCGCGACCGTAGGGAGCACCCGGTGACGGTGGAGCGGGTGGCCGTGACCGAGCAGGCGGCGGAGATGATCCGCCGCCTGCGAGACCAGCACGGCCCGCTGATGTTCCACCAGTCGGGCGGCTGCTGTGACGGGTCCTCGCCCATGTGCTTCGCGGACGGGGACTTTCTGATCGGCGACTCCGACGTGCTGCTCGGCCTGCTCGACGCCGGGACACCGGAGCCGGTCAAGATGTACATGAGCGTCGAGCAGTTCGAGTACTGGAAGCACACCCACCTGACGGTCGACATCGTCCCGGGTCGGGGTGCGGGCTTCTCGCTGGAGGCGCCGACCGGGAACCGGTTCCTGATCCGCTCCCGGTTGTTCACCGACGAGGAGTACGCCGGGCTGGGCCAGGAGTCCCCGGCCCGGAAGGTCGGCGTCCAGACCGCCCGGTGAGAC
>CAXTVE010000122.1:8011-8700 GCA_964247485.1 uncultured Propionibacteriaceae bacterium | reverse complement strand
GCCCTTGGCCGGGTACTCGGCGAAAGCGGTGACCTTGACCAGGCCCGGGTCGGTGCCGGGCAGCGCCGTCGACGTGCCGGACACCGTCACCACCTGACCCTCGCCGGGGGGCACCGCGCCGAAGAAGACCACCCGGGCGCCGACGGCCAGCTTGATCCCGGCCATGCCGCCGCCGGCCCGGCCCTGCGGGCGCACGGCGGCGGCGGGGAAGCGCAGCAGCAGGGCGTCCCTGGTCACGAACACCAGCTCGGCCGCCGCGGTGGTCGGCCCCGACCACCCGGTCGCCGGCCTCGAGCCGGATCACCTCCCAGGTCTCCCGGCCCAGCACCTCGGGCAGCACCCGCTTGACCACCCCGTCGGCGGTGCCCAGGGCCAGGCCGAGCGAGTCGGGCGCCAGTGTGGTCAGGCAGAGGACCCGCTCGTCCCGGTCGGGGCTGAACAGCTCACTGACGTGGGTGCCCCCCTGCAGGTGTGGCGCGTTGGCCGTCGCCGGCACCGTCGGCAGGTCCAGCACGTTGATCCGCACCAGCCGACCCGCGCTGGTGACCAGGCCGCAGGTGCCCCGGGCCGTGGCCACGCCCCGGGAGACGATCACGTCGTGGTTGGCCCGCGGCCCGGCGGCCGGCCGCGGGTCGGCGTGGTGGGTCCGGGGCAGCCGCCCCGCCGAGGCCAGCCGCCCCCCGCAGGGG
>CAXTVE010000122.1:0-8001 GCA_964247485.1 uncultured Propionibacteriaceae bacterium | reverse complement strand
CAGCTCCTGCACGGCCGGGTACGCGTAGAACGCACCGCGCGGCGTCGGGCAGCGGGGCGGCGTGGTCGGTCCGGGCCAGCAGCCCCGCCGAGGACAGCAGCACCCAGCAGGGGTCGTCCGCCACCTCCAGCGGCGAGGCTGTCGCGGCCGTGACGACGCCGCTGCTGGCGAGCAGGATGGTGCGACGCGGGGTGCCGTGCTGCTGGGCGATCTCGGCCAGCTGGGCGCTGACCACCGCCCGCAGCTGCTCGGGGTTGTCCAGGATCTCGGTCAGCTCGGCGATCCGCGCGCGCAGGGCGTCCCGTTCGGTCTCCAGCTCGAGCTGGCTGAACCGGGTCAGCCGGCGCAGGGGCATGTCGAGGATGTACGTGGCCTGGGTCTCGGTCAGCTCGAAGACCTCGATCAGCCGAGCCCGGGCCTGGGCGGCGTCGTCGCTGCCCCGGATGATGGCGATCACGTCGTCGATGTCGACCATCGCGATCAGCAGGCCCTCGACCAGGTGCAGCCGGTCCTGGGCCTTGCCCCGGGCGTACGCGGTCCGCCGCCGGGTCACCTCGTAGCGGTGCTCGAGGTAGATGGTGAGCAGCTCCCGCAGGCTCAGCGTGCGCGGCTGGCCATCGACGAGGGCGACCGCGTTGATGGCGAAGCTGTCCTCCAGCTTGGTCAGCCGGTAGAGCTGCTCGAGCAGGGCGTCGGGGTTGAAGCCGTTCTTCACCTCGATCACCAGGCGCAGGCCGTTGGTCCGGTCCGACAGGTCCTTCAGGTCGGCGATGCCGGTCACCTTGCGCGCGGCGACCAGGGTCTTGATCTGCTCGATCACCCGTTCCGGCCCGACCAGATACGGCAGCTCGGTGACCACGATGCCCTTGCGCCGCGGGTGGACCTGCTCGACCCGGGCGGCGGCCCGGATCCGGAAGCTGCCCCGGCCGGTCGCGTACGCGTCCCGGATGCCGTCCAGACCGATGATCTTCCCCCCGCCGGGCAGGTCCGGGCCGGGAACGAACCGCATCAGCTCCTCGACGTCGGCCTCCGGGTGGGTGACCAGGTGCCGCAGGGCCTGGACCACCTCGACCAGGTTGTGCGGGGGACAGTTGGTGGCCATGCCCACGGCGATCCCGGTCGCCCCGTTGACCAGCAGGTTGGGGAACGCGGCCGGCAGCACGACCGGCTCGGTGTCCTTGCCGTCGTAGTTGGGCTTGAAGTCGACCGCGTCCTCGGCCAGCCCGTCGGTCATCGACAGCGCGGCCGGCGCCATCCGGACCTCGGTGTAGCGCATGGCGGCCGGCCCGTCGTCCAGCGATCCGAAGTTGCCGTGCCCGTCGAGCAGGGGCAGCCGCATCGACCAGGGCTGGGCCATCCGGACCAGGGCGTCGTAGATCGCGCCGTCGCCGTGCGGGTGGTATTTGCCCATCACCTCGCCGACGACCCGGGCGCACTTCACGTGTCCGCGGTCGGGCCGCAGCCCCATGTCGTCCATCGTGTAGAGGATCCGGCGCTGCACCGGCTTCAGCCCGTCGCGGGCGTCGGGCAGCGCGCGGGAGTAGATGACCGAGTACGCGTACTCCAGGAAGCTGGTCTGCATCTCCGAGGAGACGTCGATGTCGACGATCCGCTCGGCGAAGTCGTCCGGGGGTGCGGGGGTTCTGGCCATCGGCCGCGGGCCTCCTTACGTCGTGGGGGCCATTCTGCCGGGGGACTCAGAGATAGGGGCGCAGGTCCGTAGTCAGGGTGTCGCCGCCGGCCAGCATCCGGGCGTGCAGCAGGCCGTAGGTGAAGCCGTTGTGGCCGGAGCGCAGCCCGTAGCGGGCGCCGAGGTCGCGAAGGAAGGCCGCGCTGACGAACCGGTCCTGGTGGGCACCGAGCAGGTCCTGCAGCGCCTTGCGCTCGAGCACGGTCCGCTCCGCCTTCGCCCCCCACAGCGGCACGGCAGCCTCGACGGCGTAGCGGTGCCGTTTGCCCGCCTTCCGGGCGGAGTGGAACAGCTCGTCGGCGTGCTCGTCGCCGGCCTCTCGTGCCGCGACCGCCGCCGCAAGTCGCTTCGTCACCTTCTTCTCGGCCCGCCGGACATAGCCCTTGACCCTGGTCGCGGGGACCTGTGCCGCCTCGGTGAACGGCGGGTCGTTGCGCCACGCGTCCACCAGGGCGAGGAGCGCGCGGAAGCGCTCGGAGTCCATGGCCGTGTGGACGGCCTCCAGGCCCACCTTGCGCCGGGTCGCGACCTCGGCCTCCAGGGTCGCGGTGACCGGCCCCAGCACCAGCTCCGGGGGCAGTGCGGCGACCTGCGCGGTCAGGGCGGCGAGCAGGACGTCCAGGTCGCGGACCTCGCCGAGCAGGCCGGCCCACCAGACCAGCTCGTCCTCCAGGTGCCCGGCCCGGGCCACGTCGAACAGGTCGCCGAAGACCCGCAGCGTGCTGCGCAACCGGCGCACCGCGACCCGGGTCGGGTGCACCACGTTGTCCCCGGCCCGCAGTGGCGCCTCGGCGCCCAGGATCACGGTGCACTGCTCGGCCAGGTACGACCCGACCAGGTCACCGAGGGTCGAGGGTGCGTCGCTCATCCGGTCCGTCCCATCCGTACGTCGGGGGCGCCGAGCCGGGCGGCGTCGGCCGACAGGTCGTCGGGCTCGGCCTGGGAGTCCCGTTCCGCGGCCACCCGGAGCCGGTAGTGCTCGACCTCGCGGGCGACGTCGGCCGGGCCCCAGCCGAGCACCGGCGCCACCAGGGCGGCGACCTCCGGGGCGGCCGCGACACCGCGGTCCCAGGTCTCGATCGAGATCCGGGTCCGCCGCGCGAGGATGTCGTCCAGGTGCAGCGCGCCCTCGTACGCGGCCGCGTAGACCGCCTCGACCTGCAGGTAGCCGGGGGCGCCCGCCAGCGGAGCCGAGAGCGCCGGCTGCTCAGCCAGCAGCGCCCGCAGCTCCGGCAGCAGCGAGCCGTAGCGGTTCAGCAGGTGCTCGACCTGGGTCACCGTCAGCCCGGTCTCCTCGCTGATCAGGGCCCGGGCGTTCCAGAGCGCCCGGTAGCCCTCGGCGCCGAGCAGCGGGACGTCGGCGGTGCAGGACGCCGGCACCTTCGCATTCAGGTCGAGGTCGCGCACCGCCGCGTCCACCGCGTCGGCCGCCATCACCCGGTAGGTCGTGTACTTTCCGCCGGCCACCGTGACCACCCCGCGCACCGGCGAGGCGACGGCGTGCTCCCGGGACAGGGTCGAGGTCGACTCCGACTCCCCGGCCAGCAGGGGCCGCAGCCCCGCGTAGACCCCGATCACGTCGTCACGGTCCAGCGGGTCGGCCAGCAGCCGGTTGGCCTGGCCGAGCACGTAGTCGATGTCGGCCGAGCTGGCCGCCGGGTGAGCGCGGTCCAGTGCCCAGTCGGTGTCGGTGGTGCCGAGGATCCACCGGTCGCCCCACGGCACGATGAACAGCAGGCTCTTGTCGGTCCGGGTGATCACCCCGGTGCGGGAGTTGATCCGGTTCCGCGGCACCACCAGGTGGATGCCTTTGGACGCGCGTACCCGGAACTGGCCCCGGCCGCCCATCAGCTCCTGCAGCTCGTCCATCCAGACCCCGGCCGCGTTGATCGTCTGGGTCGCCCGGACGTCGAACTCGGACCCCGTCTCCAGGTCGCGCACGCGGACGCCGGCCACCCGGTCGGCCTCCCGCAGGAAGCCGACCACCCGGGTGCTGGTCGCCACGGCCGCCCCGTAGTGGGCTGCGGTCCGACCCAGCATCATGGTGTGCCGGGCGTCGTCGACCTGGCCCTCGTAGAACGAGATGGCGCCCCGGATGGTCTGCCGGTTGGCCGAGGGGAAGCTCTCCAGCGTCTTGCGCCGGCCGAGGTGGCGCAGGTGGTGCGGCACCCCGCGGCCCGCGCCCAGCACGTCGTAGACGCCGATACCCAGGCCGGCGTACGCGCGGTCGACCACCGGCCGGCTCAGCGGGTAGAGGAACTCCACCGGCCGGGCCAGGTGCGGGCACAGCGTCTCCAGGGCCAGCTTGCGCTCACGCAGCGCCTCGAGGACCAGGGCGACATTCAGCTGCTCGAGGTAGCGCAGCCCGCCGTGGAACAGCTTGGTGGACCGGCTGGACGTGCCGGCGCCCAGGTCGCGGGCCTCGACCAGCCCGACCCGCAGGCCGCGGGTGACCGCGTCCAGGGCGGCTCCGCAACCGGTCACCCCGCCGCCGACAACCAGCACGTCGAACGGCTCCCCGGCCAGCCGGCGCAGCGCCTCGGCTCGCCCCTCGGGGCTCAGTTCCATCGGTCCTGCACCTCGCACCCGCTCGAAACCTGAGGATCCCGCCTTCCTCCACGCGCTCGCCACCGGCGAGCCGACCTGGCTACCTCCGGTTGCGGTGCCTCGCTTGGTCGTCCAGGCGGGATCGGGTTTCTCGCTACCCGACGCTCGGTGCTCACGGCGTCCGCAGGATCAGCCCGGACCGCTCCGGGTCGTGCCGGCCCTCGATGAGGCGGACGGTGCCGGACAGCGACCGCATGGACAGCGAGTGGGTGGTGATCCGGTGCGGCTCGAAGCGCACTCCGCGCAGCAGTGAGCCGTCGGTGACCCCGGTGGCGGCGAAGAACACGTTGTCGCCCGACACCAGGTCGGCGGTGGTGAGCGGCTGCCGCAGGTCGTAGCCGGCGTCCCGGATCGCTGTCTCCTCGGCATCGTCGCGGGCGACCAGCCGGCCGAACATCTCCCCGCCCAGGCAGCGCAGCGCGCACGCGGCCAGCACGCCCTCCGGGGTGCCACCGGTGCCGACCAGCAGGTCGACGCCGGTGCCGGGCGTGACGGCCATGATCGCGCCGGCCACGTCGCCGTCCAGCAGGAAGCGGATCCGGGCTCCGGCCGCCCGGATCTCGGCGACCAGCTCGGCGTGCCGGGGCCGGTCGAGCACCGCCACCGTCAGCTCGGCCACGGACCGGTCGCTGACCTCGGCCACCTTGGCGAGGGTGTCTGCGATCGGGGCGTCCAGGTCGACGGCCGCGGCCACGGAGCCGGGCACCACCAGCTTGGTCATGTAGACCGCCGGGCCGGGGTTGAACATCGTGCCCCGCGGCGAGACGCCGAGCACGCTGACCGCGTCGGGCAGGCTCTTCGCCGTCAGCGTGGTGCCGTCCACCGGGTCCACCGCGATGTCCCACTCGGGACCGGTGCCGTCGCCGACCCGCTCCCCGTTGTAGAGCATCGGCGCCTCGTCCTTCTCGCCCTCGCCGATGACCACCACGCCGTTCATCCGCACCGCGCCGAGCACGGGTCGCATCGCGTCCACCGCCGCGGCATCGACCTGGTTCTTGTCGCCGTACCCCAGGTAGCGCGAGCAGTTGATCGCCGCCGCCTCGGTCGCCCGGACCAGCTCCAGGGCCAGGTTGCGGTCGGGGTCCTGCGCCATCCGGCCCGGGGCCGGCTCGTCGGTCGCCGTCATGGTTCCCCCTCGGTCGTCACCACTGAGTCCTCGACCCAGTCCAGTGTGCGCCGCACCGCCTTCTGCCAGCCCGCGTACCCCTCGGCCCGCTGCTCGTCGGAGGTCTGCGGGGACCAGCGGCGGTCCTCACGCCACTGGCCCCGCAGCTCATCCAGCGAGTCCCAGAACCCCACCGCCAGCCCGGCCGCGTAGGCCGCCCCGAGCGCGGTGGTCTCCGGAATCTCAGGCCGGCTCACGTCAGTCCCCAGGGTGTCGGCCTGCAGCTGCATGCACAGGTCGTTCGCGGTCACCCCGCCGTCCACCTTCAGCACGTCGAGGTCGACGCCGGAGTCGGCCACCATCGCCCGGACCACGTCGACGCTCTGGTAGCAGATGGCCTCCAGGGCGGCCCGGGCCAGGTGCGCCCGGGTGTGGAAGCGGGACAGCCCGACGATCGCGCCGCGGGCGTCGGGTCGCCAGTGGGGCGCGAACAGGCCGGAGAACGCCGGCACGAAGTACGCCCCGCCGGTGTCGTCGACCTCGCGGGCCAGGCCCTCGATCTCGGCGGCGTCGTCGATCAGGCCCAGCTGGTCGCGCAGCCACTGCACGGCCGAGCCGGTGACCGCGATCGACCCTTCCAGCGCGTAGACCGGGTCGGCGTCGCCCAGCTGGTAGCAGACGGTGGTCAGCAGCCCGTGGTCGGAGCGGCAGATCTCCCCGCCGGTGTTCAGCAGCAGGAAGTTGCCGGTGCCGTAGGTGTTCTTGGCCTCGCCGGCCGCGAAGCAGACCTGGCCGACCATGGCCGCGTGCTGGTCACCGAGCGCGGCCCCGATCGGCAGCTCGGCCCCGAACGGCCCATCGGCCCGGGTCGTCCCGTACGCCTCGGCGGAGCTGGACGGCACGATCTCGGGCAGCAGCTCCCTGGGCACGTCGAACAGCGCGAGCAGCTCGTCGTCCCAGTCCAGGGTGGTCAGGTCCATCAGCATGGTGCGGCTGGCGTTGGTCACGTCGGTCAGGTGCCGGCCCCCGTCCGGCCCGCCGGTCAGCTGCCACAGCAGCCAGCTGTCGACGGTCCCGAACCGCGCGTGCCCGGCCGCCGCCCCCTCGCGTACCCCGTCGTCGTGCTGCAGCAGCCAGGCCAGCTTGCCGCCGGCGAAGTAGGTGGACGGCGGCAGCCCGGCCCGCTCCCGGATCAGGTCTCCCCGGCCGCTGCGCTCGAGCTCGGCGGCCAGCCCGGCGGTGCGGGTGTCCTGCCAGACGACGGCGTTCGCGTACGGTGCGCCGGTGCGCACATCCCACACCACCGTGGTCTCACGCTGGTTGGTCAGGCCCAGTCCGACCAGGTCGGCGCCGGTCAGCCCGGCGGCCCGCAGGGCCCCGTCGACGACCTCCCGGGTGCGGTCCCAGAGCTCGGCCGGGTCGTGCTCCACCCAGCCGGGCCGGGGCAGGATCTGGGCGTGCTCGCGCTGGTCGCGGGCCACTTCGTGACCGTCGTGGTCGAAGACCATGCACCGGGTGCTGGTCGTCCCCTGGTCGAGGGCAGCGACGAACTCCGGCACCTGCGTAGTGTGGCACCCGTGTCTGCCCGGCCCGTCGAAGACCCTCCGGGGTACCCGCGGGAGTGGGAGGCCGACGTCCTGCTCACCGACGGGGGAGCGGCCCATCTGCGGCCCATCCGGCCGGACGACGCGGACCGGCTCGTCGCCTTCTACGACCGGGTCTCGCCCGAGTCGAAGTACCTGCGCTTCTTCGCCCCCTACCCGCGGCTGAGCAGCCGTGACGTACGCCGGTTCACCTCGGTGGACTACGTGGACCGGGTCGCGTTCATCGTCACCCTCGGCGAGGAGATGATCGCCGTCGGCCGCTACGACCGGATCGACAGCGCCCAGGCCGAAGTGGCCTTCCTGATCGAGGACGCGCACCAGGGCCGGGGCATCGCGCAGCTGCTGCTGGAGCACCTCGCCGAGGCGGCCCGGGAGCGCGGCATCACCCGGTTCGTGGCCGAGGTGCTGCCGCAGAACCGGCGGATGGCCCAGGTGTTCGCCGACGCCGGCTACCGGGTGTCGAAGGGGCTCGAGGACGGCGTGGTCAACGTCGAGTTCCCGATCCTGCCCACCAACACCTCGGTCGGGGTGATGGAGCGGCGGGAGCACCGGGCCGAGCGGGCCTCGGTGGAGCGGCTGCTGACCTCGCGGCGGATCGCGGTCTACGGCCTCGGTGAGCGGGTGCAGGGCCTCGTCGACTCGATGCTGCGCGGGGGCTTCGACGGCGAGGTCGTGGCCGTGTGCTCCGACGGCTGCGCGGCCGCCGGGGTGCCGAACGCCCGGACGCTGTCCGAAGTGGAGGGCCGGCTGGACCTGGCCCTGGTCTCGGTGCCCACCGACGAGCTGGCCGAGGTGGTCATCGACGCCGCCCACCTCGGGGCGCACGGCATCGTGGTGCTCACCGGCCAGGCGGTCGGGCCGGAGGACAACCTGACGGTGATCAACCTGGCCCGGGCGTACGGGATCCGGGCGCTGGGTCCCGACGCGCTGGGGCTGATCAACACCGGGACGTCGCTGAACGCCACGCCCGGGCCCATGCCGCGGGTGGGCGGGGT
>CAXTVE010000121.1:7157-8719 GCA_964247485.1 uncultured Propionibacteriaceae bacterium | reverse complement strand
CCTGGACGGTGACCGCGTCACCGTGCGGGTGGTCCCACAGGTGGTCGATCTGCGCGCGCATGACGTCGGTGCCGCCGACGGCGCGCCGGACCGCGGCCTCGTCGAAGATCACCCACAGCGTGCCGCCGCGGGCGAAGAACCGCTGCTGCCGCTCCATCCGCAGCGCCGCCTGCTGCTCGGCCAGTTCCTCGGTGGCGCCGACGGTCCAGGCTCGTGTCAGGGCGCGCGCGTAGTCCGCCGTCTGCAGGAGACCGTGGATGGCCAACGGCTCGAACACCCGCATGCCCTTCGCCGCGTCCTCCAGGCCGAGGAACGTCGCGAACGGGTTCGGCACCGGGCCGAACGCGACCCACCACCCGCGCTGCTTCCCGAGCTTCTGCAGCTCGACCAGCTCGGCGCGCCGGGCCTCGTCGGTCACCCCGTACATCGTCAGCATCGCGAGCAGCTCCGAGCGCACCACCCCGACGTAACCGGCCTCGAGCTTCTTGACCTTCGACTCGGAGCAGCCGAGCTCCTCGGCGACGTGCGCCTCGGTCATCCGGGCGGACCGGCGGAGGCGCTGGAGCTCCTCGCCGAGCTGCCAGCGGGTGATCGTCGGACCGAGCGGTTTGGACATCTCTACCTCCACGGTCGCGGCGGCGTGACGCTGCGTTCGAGCAGGACCCTAGCGGCGCGACGCATCCGGTCGTCAAGACCAGTTCGACTTTTCTTCCAGGGAAGCTTGACCGGACTCGTCTCTACGTGTGAGGGTGCTGTCACTCCGCTCGGCGACCCCACCACTCGGCCGGGCGGAGGCCCCGGCCGCCGGGGCGGGTGGCCGAGCGCGTGTCCGCTGCCCTGCCCGCTCCGGCGCTCCCCCGTCGGGGGGGGGGGGGGGGGGGGGCGGGGGGCCCGCGCCGCCCCCCCCCCCTTCTGCGTCTCGCCACTGCCGGTGTGGGCTGAGCAGTTATGCAGAATACTTGTGCACAACTTATGTGCACAGGTAGGGTGGGCAGGTGCCGGAGAAGACGACGTACGTCGGTGTCGCCCTCGACGCCCAGGCGATCAAGGTGCTGGCCCACCCGCTGCGGTCGCGGCTGCTGTCCCGGTTGCGGACCGGGGGCCCGGCGACGGCGACCGACCTCGCGGTCGCGCTGACCACCAACACCGGGGCGACCAGCTATCACCTGCGCAGGCTGGAGGCGGTCGGCCTGGTCACCGACACCGGCGAGGGGGAGGGTAAGCGTCGGTTGTGGCGGGCCTCGACCGACTACCACTCCTGGACCAACTCGGCGTTCCGCGACGACGAGGACACGGCCACGGCCCTGGAATGGCTGCAGCGGGACTACGTCCGCCAGCTCGCTGAGAAGGCCGAGCGCTGGCTGGATGCGGCGCCAGCCTGGCCCAGAGAATGGGTGGACGCGCTGGGGCTCAACGACATGCTGGTCACGGTGACCCCCGAGCAGCTGCGGGAGCTGAACGGCCGGCTCGATGCGGTCCTGGCCGAGTTCCGGACGGTGGGCGGCCAGGACCCGCGGGCGCGCCGAGTCTCGATCAACGTCTACGCGCGGCCGGTGGAACCG
>CAXTVE010000121.1:0-7147 GCA_964247485.1 uncultured Propionibacteriaceae bacterium | reverse complement strand
CCCCCCCGCGGGGGCGCCCGGTCCCCCCCCACCCCCCCCGCCGCGCGGGTGCCCCCGGCCCGACGCGCCCCAGGAGGTCGGTCGATGAACCGCTCCCCCCTCACGGCGGCGGCGGCGCAGCGACGGCTGCTGCTGCTGAGCGCAACCCGCTGGTTCCCGGTCGGCCTGGTCATCGGGCTGATCACGCTGCTGATGCTGGAGCGGGGGCTGAGCATCGGTCAGATCGGCATCGCAGCGTCCGTGCAGGGCTTCGTCGTCCTCGCCCTGGAGCTACCGACGGGCGGTCTGGCCGACGCGGTCGGCCGGCGACCCGTGCTGCTGCTGGCCGCGGCGCTCGGGCTCGTGGGGGCCGTGCTTTTCGTCCTCGCCACCTCGTTCTGGCCCCTGGTCGTCGCCTGGGCCGTCCAGGGGGTCTTCCGGGCCCTGGACTCGGGCCCCCTGGAGGCCTGGTACGTCGATGCGGCGCAGGCCGACGACCCGGACGCGCCGATCGAACGGGGGCTGTCCCGGGCCGCCACGGTGCTCGGGATGGCGATCGCCGCAGGGGCGCTGGTCTCGGGCGGGCTCGTGGCCTGGGCGCCCGGGCCGGGGACGAGCCCGCTGGTGCTGCCCTTCCTGGTCGCCATCACCGCGAACCTGGCCCATCTTGTGCTCACCGCCGCGCTGGTGCAGGAGGTGCGTCCCGCACCGGAAGGGCCCCGGCGGCGTCGGTTCGGCCGGTCCCTGCGGCAGGTGCCGAGCACCCTGGCCGCCGGGGTCCGGCTGCTTCGCGCCGGGTCGGTGCTGCGGGCACTGGTGCTGGTCGAGGTGTTCTGGAGCGTGGCCATGATCGCGTTCGAGACGCTGAACACCGTCCGACTTGCCGAGTTGGTCGGCGGCGAGGAACGGGCCGGCGCGATCATCGGGCCGGTGTCCGCGGTGTCCTGGGGACTCTTCGCCGCCGGGTCAGCGGTCGCGGGCCTGGCCGGCCGGCGGATCGGGGTCGCCTGGACCGCGATGCTGGCCCGGGTGCTGAACGGCGCCTTCGTCGCGATGATGGGCCTCGCGGCGGGTCCCGTCGGTCTGATCACCGCGTTCCTGGCCGCGTACACCCTGCACGGCGCCGCCGGCCCGATGCACAGCACCCTGCTGCACCGCCAGGCGGGCCCGGCCAACCGGGCCACCGTGCTCTCGATCAACTCGATGGTCGCCGGCGGTGCCTTCAGTCTTGGTCTGCTCGTCCTCGCCCCGCTGGCCGAGCACACCTCGACCGCCACCGCGATCCTGGCCGCCGGGGCCTTCAGCATCCTGGGCGCGGCGCTCTACCTGCCGGCCCTTCGCCAGGAGCGTGGGGCCGGCCGCGCCCCGATCGGGGTCAGCCGAATGCAGGCAGGATGACCTCGGCGAGCAGGAACGACACGTCGTATTCGGGGATGTCGTTGCCCTCGGTGGGGGCCGACCCGACGGCCACGACCAGCTTCCGGTCGGGTACCACCGCGATCATCTGCCCCTCGCCACCGCGGGTCAGCCAGACCGGCCGCCCGTTGATGGTGTGCACGAACCACATCAACCCGAAGTCCGCGCTGGCCTCGCCGGGCCGGGTGGTCTCGGCGACCCATTCCGGCGAGACGATCCGCTTCCCGTGCCACGTGCCCTGGCCGAGGTAGAGCTCGCCGATCTTGACCATGTCGGCCGGCCGGAGCCGAAGCAGGCAGCAGGCGGTGTTCAGTCCGGCCCCGTCGACGCCCCAGCCGAACTCGGTGAGTGCGTCGTAGTCCGGCTCGGTCAGCCGCACCCGCTCCTCGAGCGCGGGGGTGGAGTCGATGCCCAGCGGGTCGAACAGCTTCTCCCGCGCATACGTGAGCACGCTCCGCGCGCGGTCGCCATCGGCCCGGGCCAGCGCCTCGCGCAGCACGGCGGAGACCAGGTGCGCACTCCGGCTGGAGTAGAAGTACTGTCCGGGCGGCACCTGCAGCCCCTCGCGCAGGATCCGCGGGACCGGATCGCCCTTGCCCTCGAAGATCAGGGCGACGTTGTCGATGGCGTAGTCGTAGGGCAACCCCGAGGTCATCGCCATCAGCTCACGCAGCGTGATGGCGCCCGTCTCGTCGGTCAGATCCTCGGCGTAGCGGGGGAGCAGCTCGGCCAGGGTCTGATCCAGGCTGCCGATGATGTGCTCGTCCAGCGCGATGCCGACCAGGATGGCCGCCACGCTGGCGGTCGAGGACCAGATGTGCAGCGCGTCGTCAGGCGTACGCCCGTTACGGTAGTGCGCGATCTCGGTCGTGCCGTCCACGCTGACCAGCACCGCACCGATCGAGGTCCAGCCCGTGCCGCCGGAGACGATCTTGGCCTCGATCGCTGTCTCCAGCCCGTCGTAGTCCACCGGACCCGGCGGGCTCGCGACCGCGCTGGGGGTCGAACTCGCTGTCGGGGTCGGGTTCGACCCGGACGTGCAGGCCGACGTGAGGAGTGCTGCGCTCAGCAGCACCGAGACCACGATGACGAGACGACGCATAACCCCTCTGACGTGTCAGGCGTGCTCAGCGTGACGTGGCCCGCCGGTACTGCAGGTTGGTCAGCGGGATGAACACGAGCAGTATGATCACGGTCCAGATCAGGGTGTAGAGCACCGGGTGCTGCAGCGGCCAGGCCGTCGGCGGCGCGACGAGCGCGTCGTTGCCGAACAGGTTGCGGGCCGCCTGGGTGAGCGACGAGATCGGGTTCCACTCGGCGAACACCTTCAACGGTCCCGGCAGGGACTCCAGGGGCACGAACGTGTTGGCGATGAACGTGATCGGGAAGATCACGATGAACGAGGCCTGGTTGATCACCTCGACGCTCGGGACGAGCAGACCGACCCAGGCCATGATCCACGAGATCGCGTACGCGAACACGAGCAGCAGCAAGAAACCGCCGAGGGCCTCGACGAACGAGCTGCGGATCCGCCACCCGACCAGCAAACCGGTCAGCGACATCACCACCAGCACGATCACGTTGTTCACGACATCGGAGAACGTGCGCCCCGACAACACCGCCGACGGGGCCATCGGCAGGGATCGGAACCGGTCGATGATGCCCTTCTGCACGTCGTCGGCCAGCCCGGCCCCGGTCAGCGTGGCCCCGAAGACCACCGTCTGCGCGAAGATCCCGGCGATCAGGAACTCGCGGTAGAGCTGGGGGTCGCCGCCGGCGATCGCGCCGCCGAAGACGTACGCGAACAGCAGCACGAACATGATCGGGGAGATCACCGTGAACACCAGCAGCTCGGGCACCCGCTTGATCTTGATCAGGTTGCGCCGGGCCACCACGGCCCCGTCGGCCAGCACATCCAGCGCACTCATGTGACCTCCTCGCTGACGATCGTCGGCCGCGTTCGCGGCGCTGCTCCCCCGGATGGTGAGCTCGCAAGCCCGCTCACGTGCGCACCTCCTCCTTGGCGTCCTCCGCGGCATGCCCGGTCAGACTGAGGAACACGTCGTCCAGGGTCGGTCGCCGCAGGCCCACGTCCTGCAACGGGATGCCAGCCTGGTCGAGCCGACGCAACGCCTCGGTCAGCACCGCGGCTCCGCCACTGATGGGGGCGATGATCGACTGGGTCTGCCGGTCGACCTCCACCCGCCGGGCACCCAGCTCGGTGACGATGGCCGCAGCCGCCTCGAGCTGGCTGGGGTCCCGTACCGTCAGCTCCAGCCGCTCGCCGCCGACCTGGGCCTTCAGCTCGTCGGCGGTGCCCTGCGCGATCACCCGGCCGTGGTCCACCACCACGATGAGATCGGCCAGCCGGTCGGCCTCCTCGAGGTACTGCGTGGTCAGCAGCAACGTGGTGCCGGCGGCGGCCAGGTTGGCGATCACGTCCCACATCTCCAGCCGGCCGATCGGGTCCAGCCCGGTGGTCGGCTCGTCCAGGAAGATCACCTCCGGATCGGCGACCAGCGCCCCGGCCAGGTCGAGCCGGCGCCGCATCCCGCCGGAGTACGTCTTGGCCGGACGGTCCGCCGCGTCATCCAGGCGGAACTGGCCCAGCAGGTCGCGGGCCCGGTCCCGGCTGCGCCGCCGGCCGAGGTGGTAGAGCCGGCCGATCATCTCCAGGTTCTCGAAGCCGGTCAGGTACTCGTCGACCGCCGCGTACTGGCCGGACAGGCCGATCCGCCGCCGCACCCCGCGGGGGTCGGCCGTCACGTCCACACCCGCGACCCGGGCGGTGCCGGCATCGGGCCGGAGCAGCGTCGTCAGCACCCGGACCGTGGTGGTCTTGCCGGCCCCGTTGGGCCCGAGCATGCCGAGCACCGTGCCGCGCTCGACCGCGAGATCGACCCCGTCGAGCGCGGTGACCTCCTTGTACCGCTTGACGAGCCCGGAGGCCTCGATCGCGAGTTCCACGTCCGGAAGACTAGCCAGCGCCACCGACAGCCAAGCGCATCCGCCAAATCTCCCGCAGTTGCGGCGTATAGTCGGCACTTGTGCCGCAATATCGGATTTCACAGGCCGCCAGCCTGCTCGGCGTCTCGGACGACACCGTACGGCGCTGGGTCGACTCCGGTCGCCTCCGGGCCACCGGTGGCAGTGGCGTGGCCACCGTCGACGGAGCCGAGCTGGCCGCCTTGGCGGCCGAGACCGCCCGTACGCCGGAGCTGGGCGCGCCCACGCGGGAGAGCGCTCGCAACCGGTTCACCGGCCTGGTGACCCGGGTGGTCAAGGACACCGTGATGGCCCAGGTCGACCTGCAGTGCGGCCCGTTCCGGGTGGTCTCCCTGATGTCGGCCGAGGCCGCGGACGACCTGCAGCTGGAGCCCGGCGTGCTGGCCGTCGCGTCCGTCAAGTCCACCCACGTCGTCGTCGAGACCCCGGAGACCCCATGACCCGTCCAGCCCGGTCCACGCTGGCGGCTGCTGCCGCCGCGCTGCTGCTGCTCGCCGGCTGCGCCCAGGCGGAGACGCCGCGGCCGGCCGCGCCGGGGTCGTCGGCGCCCGCAGGCCCCATCACCGTCTTCGCCGCAGCCTCGCTGACCGAGGCCTTCACCCAGATCGGCACCGACTTCGAGGCGAGCTCCGGCAGCAAGGTGACCTTCAGCTTCGGTTCCAGTGCGACGCTCGCCACCCAGATCACCTCCGGCGCGCCCGCCGACGTCTTCGCCGCCGCCAGCCCGGCCACCATGAAGACGGTCACCGACGCGGGCGGCGCCACCGGTCCGGTCGACTTCGTCTCCAACACCCTCGAGATCGCCGTGCCCGAGGGCAACCCGGGCGAGATCACCGGCCTCCAGGACTTCGCGGACGAGAGCAAGACGATCGCGGTCTGCGCCCCGGAGGTGCCCTGCGGCGCTGCCGCCGAGAAGGTGTTCGCCGCGGCCAAGATCACGCCCAAGCCCGACACCCTCGAGCAGGATGTGAAGGCCACGCTGGCCAAGGTGGCCGCGGACGAGGTCGACGCGGCGCTGGTCTACCGTACGGACGTGATCGCGGCCAGTGACGACGTGGAGGGCATCGAGTTCCCCGAGTCCGCGCAGGCGGTCAACACCTACCCGATCGCCGTGCTGTCCACGACCAAGACCCCCGGTGTGGCCCAGGCCTTCGTCGACTACGTGCGGTCGCCGGAGGGCCAGGCCGTCCTGGAGAAAGCGGGCTTTGCCAAGCCCTAGGGCCGCCGGCTCCCCCCGCGTACCGGCGCTGATCGCGGCGCCCGCCGTCCTGGCCCTGCTCTTCCTGCTGCTGCCGCTGGCCGGCCTGCTGGTCCGCGCCCCATGGGCCGACGCCGCCGCCGTGCTCGGCCGCGATCAGACGCGGCAGGCGCTGCAGCTGTCCCTGGTCACCGCCACCGTCTCGATGGTCGTGGCGATCGTCCTCGGCGTACCGCTGGCCTGGCTCCTGGCCCGCCCCGGCGCCCGCGGGACCTCGCTGCTCCGGGCGCTGATCACCGTGCCCCTGGTGCTGCCGCCGGTGGTCGGCGGGGTGGCCCTGTTCACCGTGCTGGGCCGGTCCGGCCTGCTCGGTCGCCCGCTCTACGCCGCCACCGGCTTCGCCTTCCCCTTCACCCCGTACGCGGTGGTGCTGGCCCAGGTGTTCGTCGCGCTGCCCTACCTGGTGCTCGCGGTGGAAGGGGCCCTGCGGGCCTCGGACCGGCGCTACGAGGACGCCGCCGCCACCCTCGGGGCGACCCCGACGACCGTCTTCCGGCGGGTGACGCTGCCGCTGGTGGGACCCGGGATCGCCGCCGGCGCCGTGCTGGCCTGGGCGCGGGCGCTGGGGGAGTTCGGCGCGACGATCACCTTCGCCGGCAACTTCCCCGGCACCACCCGGACCATGCCGCTCGAGGTCTACCTCGCACTGGAGACCGACCCGGACGCGGCCCTGCTGCTGTCGGTGCTGCTGCTCGCGGTGTCGGTGGCCGTGCTGGTGCTGCTCCGCGACCGCTGGGTCACCCGGTGGTGACCGGGCTCGCCGCCGACCTGACCGTGCGGCGGGGCTCCTTCACCCTGCAGCTGGCGCTGTCCGCCGACCCCGGGGAGGTCGTGGTGCTGCTGGGTCCCAACGGGGCCGGCAAGTCGACGGCGCTGCGGGCCCTGGCCGGGCTCCTGCCCCTCGACGCCGGCCGGATCGCGGTGGACGGCGTGGTCCTGGCCGACTCGGCCGTCGGGATCGACCGGCCCGCCCACGAGCGGCCCGTCGGGGTGGTGTTCCAGGACTACCTGCTCTTCCCGCACCTGACCGTGCTGGACAACGTCGGCTTCGGCCCCCAGGCCCGTGGCGCCCGCCGACCGGACGCGCGCCGGCGGGCGGCGGAGTGGCTGGAGCGGATCGGCATCGCCGACCTGGCAATGGCCCGGCCCCGGTCGCTCTCCGGCGGCCAGGCCCAGCGGGTGGCGCTGGCCCGGGCGCTGGCGATCGAGCCGCGGGTGCTGCTGCTGGACGAGCCCTTCGGCGCGCTGGACGCCCAGGTCCGCAAGGAGCTGCGGGACTGGCTGCGCCGGCTGCACGACGAGATGCACGTGACCACCCTGTTCGTCACCCACGACCAGGAGGAGGCGCTGGAGGTCTCCGACCGGCTGGTGGTGATCAACCAGGGCCGGATCGAGCAGGTCGGCTCGCCCACGGATCTCTACGACAAGCCCGCCAACGACTTCGTGATGGGCTTCCTCGGGCCGGTGCCCCGGCGGGAGGGCCGGCTG
>CAXTVE010000120.1:7667-8733 GCA_964247485.1 uncultured Propionibacteriaceae bacterium | reverse complement strand
CACCCCGAGCGCGTCGCCGAGCCCGACCGCCTCGCCCAGTCCGACGCCGACCCCCAGCGGGAGCACGACCACCCCGCCGCCCAACCCCACCGGGCTGACCGCGTACCACCTGCTGTCCCGGGCGACGTACGGCGTGACCGGCCCGGCTCTCACCGAGGCGGAGCAGCTCGGCCTGTCCGGCTGGCTCGACCGGCAGCTGAAGCCGGACAGCATCCCGGACCCGGTCGGCGACGCGATCGACGCCGCCTGGCCGCGGACCAGTGCACCCGTCGAGCAGCTGTTCGACAGCTCGAACAGCTACGAGGTCCGCCAAGAGCTGGTCGGACGGCATCTGGTGCGGGCCACCTGGGGCAGCCGGCAGCTGTTCGAGGTGATGGTCGACTTCTGGTCCAACCACCTGAACGTCAACGTGGACGCCGATCAGGACGTCGTCTGGGCCCGGCCCGCGTACGACGCGCTGATCCGCACGCACACCTTCGGCCGGTTCGACACGATGCTGCGCGAGACGGGCATGAGCTCAGCGATGCTGATCTACCTCAGCAACGCCGGCTCGGAGAAACGGTCCCCGAACGAGAACTACGCCCGCGAGGTGATGGAGCTGCACACCCTCGGGGTGGACGGCGGCTACACCGAGGCCGACGTCAAGAACGTGGCTCTGCTGATCACCGGCTGGACCGCCTGGTACAACGACACCGACAAGCTGCGCGCCCGCTACGACGCCAACCGGCACCACGTCGGCCCGCTGAAGATCCTCGGCCGCACCTTCGCCAACCCGAGCAAGGAGTCCGGCCCAGCGATGTGGGCCGAGCTGGCCGACTTCCTGGCCCAGCACGACAGCACCGCGAAGTACCTGGCCACCAAGCTGGTCCGTCGCTTCGTGTCCGACGAGCCGGATGCGGACCTGGTGGCCACGCTGGCCAAGGTGTACCTGGACAACGACACCGCGATCACCCCCGTGCTGCGGGCGCTCTTCGGTTCCCCGCAGTTCGCCGCGGCGGGCGGCCGCCACGTCAAGCGGCCCATGGAGCGCGACGTCGCGCCCGTCCGGCTGCACCCCCGCCGGCCC
>CAXTVE010000120.1:0-7657 GCA_964247485.1 uncultured Propionibacteriaceae bacterium | reverse complement strand
GCAGAGATCTCGCGGCGGTGGGTGTAATCGGCGGGGGGGGGGCGGCGCCATGTCCCGCTGTCCTGGGCGGCCCCGAACGGGTATCCGGACGCGGCAACCGCCTGGCAGTCACCCGGCAACGCCCTGGACCTGTTCAACCGCGGTGCCAACATGCTGCAGGGCCGGGCGGACGACCTCGGCATCGACGGCACCGCGCGGATCCTGAGCGGCAAGCCGACCACGGCCGCGGCGGTCGCTGCCGCGGCCTCGCAGGTCGTCCTGCTCGGGCCGCCGACCACGACCGAGGCCGACGCCGCCGTTGCGCTGCTCAAGGCGGCCAAGCTGGCCGGCCCGTACCCCGACGCCTCGTCCGCGCAGCGCCGGGCCGCCGAGATCGCCGGTGCCCTGTTCCTCGCCACCCCGGCCCACCTGACCCGCTGAGTCGAGCGAGGGGGATGACCCCTTGGACCTCGAACCCCCCGCGCAACGTGAACGGAGCCCCATGACCACCACCACCGCCGCCCGAGCCGAGTGCGGCTGCCCGGAGGGACGGGCCGCGTTCTCCCGCCGCGGCTTCATGAAGCTGCTGGGCGGCACCACCGCTCTGACCGCCACCACCCTCGGCGGCGCCCGGGTGGCGTTCGGTGCGCCGGGCGAGCGAGAAGGCAACGTGCTCGTCGTGCTCTCGCTGCGCGGCGGCATGGACGGCTTGAGCGTCGTGGTCCCCACCGGGGACCCGGCCCTGGCCGCCGCCCGGCCGGCGATCGGCATCCCGCAGTCCCGGCTCACCCGGCTCGACTCGATGTTCGGCCTGCACCCGGCCATGGCGCCGCTGGTGCCGCTGTGGCAGAGCAAGAAGCTGGCGATGGTGCACGCGGTCGGCATGGACGCGCCCAACCGCTCGCACTTCGCCGCGATGGACGAGATGGAGCGGGCCGCGCCCGGCTCGAGCCTGCGTACGGGCTGGCTCGACCGGATGATGGGCCAGGTCCCCGCCTCGACCTTCACCGTGTCCTCGGTCGGGTCGTCCCGGCTGCCGCGCTCGATGGCCGGGCCGAACCCGGAGTTCGGCATGACCACGGTCGACGGCGTCACCCTGGCCTTCGGCGAGGACAGCACCCCGCTGGCGGCGTGGCAGGACGCGCTGGCGGCGGTCAATACCGGCGCCATGCCCCTGGTGTCCACACCGATGACCACCGCCCTGGACGCGGTCGGGTCGCTGCGCGGTGCGCCCGCCGGCGGCGCGGGCTATCCCGATGCCCAGCCCGCGCCGGCCCTGAAGGAGCTGGCCCGGCTGATCAAGGCGGACCTGGGCGTGACCGCGGCCGCGGTCGACTTCGGCGACTGGGACATGCACGAGAACCTGGGCGCGTCGGACAAGGGCTGGATGTACGACCAGCTCACCGACCTCTCCGGGGCGCTGGCCGCCTTCGCCGCCGACCTGGGGCCGCTGTTCAGCCGAGTCACCGTGGTCACGCTCAGCGAGTTCGGCCGGCGGGTCAAGGAGAACGGGACGGGCGGCGTCGACCACGGCTACGGCAACGTCTCGCTGGTGCTGGGCGGGTCGGTCCTCGGCGGCAAGGTTTATGGGCGGTGGCCCGGTCTGGCCGCGGACCAGCTGGTCTCCGGCGACCTGGCCGTTACCACCGACTACCGGCAGGTGGTGGGGGAGGTGCTGACCAAGAAGTGCGGCGTCGGCTCGCTGGGCGCGGTGTTCCCCGGCCTCCAGGCCGAGCCGCTCGGCCTGCTGGGCTGACATCACGGCGCGGCGGGTCCCCCGGGCCTAAGATGGCGGCCCGTGACCAAGATCCTGGTGACCGGTGGCGCGGGGTTCATCGGTGCGAACTTCGTACGCCACGTGCTGGCCCACACCGACGCCGCCGTCACCGTGCTGGACCTGCTGACCTACGCCGGCAACCCGGGCTCGCTCGAGGGACTGCCCCCCGGCCGCTGCGACCTGGTGGTCGGTGACGTCGCGGACCCCGCCCTGGTCGACCGCCTGGTCGCTGGTGCCGACCTGGTGGTGCACTTCGCCGCCGAGTCGCACAACGACAACTCGCTGCGCGACCCCTCGCCCTTCGTGCACACCAACCTGGTCGGCACCTACACCTTGCTCGAGGCCGTCCGCCGGCACGGGGTGCGCTACCACCACATCTCCACCGACGAGGTGTATGGCGACCTCCAGCTGGACGACCCGGAGCGGTTCACCGAGGCCACCCCGTACGCGCCGTCCAGCCCCTACTCCGCGACCAAGGCCGGCTCCGACCTGCTGGTCCGGGCCTGGGTGCGGAG
This sequence comes from uncultured Propionibacteriaceae bacterium, assembly GCA_964247485.1. Taxonomy (GTDB): domain Bacteria; phylum Actinomycetota; class Actinomycetes; order Propionibacteriales; family Propionibacteriaceae; genus Microlunatus. The sequence continues at coordinate 5,386 of CAXTVE010000120.1, read as the reverse complement.
CTTCGGGGTGCAGGCGACGCTGAGCAACTGCTCGAACAACTACGGCCCCTACCAGCACGTCGAGAAGTTCATCCCCCGTCAGATCACCAACGTGCTCGACGGCGGCCGGCCCAAGCTCTACGGCGCCGGGGCCAACGTCCGGGACTGGATCCACGTCGACGACCACAGCGCCGCCGTGCTGCTGATCGCCGAACGGGGCCGGATCGGGGAGACCTACCTGATCGGCGCCGACGGCGAGCGCAGCAACCGCCAGGTCGTGGAGGACATCCTGACCCTGCTCGGGCGGCCCCGGGACGCGTACGACCTGGTCACCGACCGGGCGGGCCACGACCTGCGGTACGCGATCGACGCCAGCAAGCTGCGCACCGAGCTCGGCTGGCGACCGGCGTACGCGGACTTCGCCGGCGGGCTGGCCGCCACCATCGCCTGGTACCGCGACCACGAGGCCTGGTGGCGGCCACAGAAGGCCCGGACCGAGGCCGCGTACGCCGTGCTCGGCCAGTAGCGCGGACGTCGAGGTGGAGGTCACCCGCACCGCGATCGAGGGACTGCTGGTCGTCGAGCTGGACGTGCACGCCGACAACCGGGGCTGGTTCAAGGAGAACTGGCAGCGGGCCAAGATGACGGCGCTCGGCGTGCCGGACTTCGGGCCGGTGCAGCAGAACGTGTCGTTCAACACCGCCGTCGGGGCCACCCGCGGCATCCACGCCGAGCCGTGGGACAAGTTCGTCTCGCTGACCCGAGGCCGCATCTTCGGCGCCTGGGTGGACCTGCGGCCGGGCCCCGGCTTCGGCGCCACGGTGACCCGGGAGCTCGGGGTGGACACGGCGGTCTTCGTCCCCCGCGGGGTCGGCAACGCCTACCAGACCCTCGAGCCGGAGACCGTTTACGCCTACCTGGTCAACGACCACTGGAGCCCGGCGGCCCGGGACTCCTACACCTTCGTCAACCTGGGGGACAAAACCCTCGACATCGCGTGGCCGGTCCCGCTCGACCAGGCGGAGCGCTCGGCCGCCGACCGGGCCCACCCCCCGCTGGCCGAGGTCACCCCGATGCGGCCCGAGCCGACCCTGGTCGTCGGCGCCTCCGGCCAGCTGGGTCAGTCGCTGCTGGCGGCGTGGCCCGAGGCGGTCGGAGTCGGCCGGCACCATCTCGACCTGAGCCGCCCCGACTCGGTGGCGGCCTTCGACCTCGCGCCCTACGGCACGGTGGTCAACGCCGCGGCGTTCACCCAGGTCGACGCCGCCGAGACCGACCCCGGGCGGCGGGAGGCCTGGGCGGTCAACGTCGCCGGCCTCGGGGCGCTGGTCCGCGCAGCCCGGGAGCACCGGTGCACCCTGGTGCACATCTCGTCCGACTACGTCTTCGACGGCCGGCTCGAGACCCACGAGGAGGACGAGCCGTTCTCCCCGCTGGGCGTCTACGGCCAGACCAAGGCCGCCGGCGACGCGCTGGTCGCCACGCTCGACCGGCACTACCTCATCCGCACCAGCTGGGTGATCGGGGACGGGCACAACTTCGTCGCCACCATGGCCGGGCTGGCCGGCCGGGGCGTGAGCCCGTCGGTGGTCGACGACCAGTACGGCCGGCTGACCTTCACCGCCGAGCTCGCCCGGGGGATCCGGCACCTGCTCGAGACCGGGGCGCCGTACGGGACCTACAACCTGAGCAACGCCGGACCCACCCAGAGCTGGGCCGACATCGCCGCCGAGGTGTTCCGGCTGCGCGGCCGCGACCCTGGCGACGTCACCCGGGTCAGCACCGCCGCGTACGCCGAGGGCAGGCAGCTCGCCCCGCGGCCGGTGCACAGCACACTGAACCTGGCGAAGGTCAGCGCAGCGGGGTATGCGCCCGAGGCGTCGACACCGGCTCTGCAGCGCTATCTGGCGCAGCAGCCGGGCTGACCGACGTCGGCTGCACCCTGACCGCGAGCGAGGCCGCGAACAGCAGCAGGCCGGCCGCCGCCACGCCGGCGAAACCGCCCCGCGCGCCCGCCAGGTCGATCAGCTGGCCCACCGCCGCCGCTCCGGCAGCCAGGCCGAGGGCCAGCGCGGTGGTGTTCCAGTTCAGCGCCTCGGTCAGCCGGCCCGCCGGCACCGAGGACTCGATCACCGCGACCGACGCGATCAGCGTCGGCGCGATGGCCAGACCGCCGACCAGCAGCAGGGCGCCGACCGGCAGCGGCCGGTCGAGGAACGGCAGCGGCAGCAGGGAGGCGGCGAGCGCGGCCGACCCGACCCGGAACCGGACCGGTGCCGCGGCCCGCCACGCGACGGCGCCGGACACCAGGCCGGCCAGCAGCGAGCCGAAGGCCCAGACGGTGAGGAAGAAGCCGGCGTAGGGCAGGACCCCGGTCTCACCGGCGAACGCCACCACGACCACCTCCATCCCGCCGAACACCGCCCCGAGAGCCACACAGGCCAGGCCGACCGGACCGAGCACCCGCAGCGGCAGCCGGACCGTGGGCCGCGCCTTGTCCCGGGGCGCCGGCGGCGGTTGGGTCGAGCGCTGGACGGCGAGCAGGACCGCGCCGAGCAGTCCGATCACCGCCGAGACGGACACGCCCAGCGCGGGGTGGATCGCGGTGGCGAGGAACGTGACCAGCACCGGGCCGACGATGAAGACGACCTCGTCGAGCACCGCCTCCAGGGCGAACGCGGTCTGCAGCAGCGGCGAGTCCCGCAGCCGCAGGCTCCACCGGGCGCGGACGCAGGAGCCGGCCGAGGAGAAACCGATCCCCACCCCGACGGCAGCCGCCAGGGTGACGACCAGCGGCCAGTCGAGCTGGACGCTGCTGACCAGCACCGCGAGGCTGAGGCTGTTGACCGTCGCGGCCACCACCAGCACCCGGGCCTGGCCGACCCGGTCGATCAGCGCACCCCACAGCGGCGCCACGGCGGCGGCGGTCAGGGTGCCGACCGCGGCGACCAGGCCGGCCCGCCCGTACGAACCGCTGGTCAGCGAGACGAGCAGCACGATGCCCAGACCGGTCATGGACAGCGGCAGCCGGGCCACCAGGCCGGCGGCGCTGAACCCGCGCGCCGCGGGGTCGGTGAGGATCTGCCGATAGGCGCCGAGCCCGGCCACGATGCCTTTCCTTTCCTGTCAGCCCGTAGGGTTCGCGTGTGAACGACACCCCCGCCGACCACGTCCCCGGACTGCTCGACCCGTACGACGCGGTGCTACTGGTCTCCTTCGGCGGTCCCGAGGGCCCGGCGGAGGTGCTGCCGTTCCTGGAGAACGTGACCCGCGGCCGCGGCATTCCGCGCGAGCGGCTGGCGCAGGTCGGCGAGCACTATCACCTGTTCGGCGGACGCAGCCCGATCAATGAGCAGTGTCGCACGCTGCTCGCCGCGCTGGACACCGAGCTGGCGGGCCGCGGGCTGCACGTCCCGCTGTTCTGGGGCAACCGCAACTCGGCACCGTTCCTGGACACGGAGCTTCGTCGGCTCGAGGCGGCGGGGCACCGGCGGGTACTCGCGGTGGTCACCAGCGCCTACCCGTCCTACTCCTCGTGCCGGCAGTACCGGGAGAACCTGTACGACGCGGCCGACGGCACCGCGGTGCAGCTCGACCGGATCCGGCACTACGCCGACCACCCCGGGTTCGTGACCGCCTCGGTGGACGCCACCCTGGCGGCCCTGGACCGGCTGGGGGAGGCCGCCGCCGGCGCCCGGCTGGTCTTCGTCACCCACTCCATCCCGGGGTCCATGGCCGAGACCGCGGGCCCGGAGCCGCGGTCCGCGACCGGCGCGTACGTGGACTGGCACCGTGCGGTGGCCGCCGAGGTGACCCGGCAGGTGGCGGAGCGGCGGGGGAGTGAGCTCGCCCACGACCTGACCTACTGCTCCCGCTCCGGCCCCCCGACCCAGCCGTGGCTCGAGCCGGACGTCAACGACCACCTGCAGGACCTCGTCGCTCAGGGCGTCGGCTCGGTAGTGCTGGTGCCGATCGGCTTCATCTCCGACCACATGGAGGTGATCTACGACCTGGACACCGAGGCGCTGGCCACCGCCCGCGAGCTCGGCCTGCCCTGCGAGCGGGCGGCGACCGCCGGTGTGCACCCCGCGTTCGTCGGCGGTCTGGTCGACCTGCTGCTCGAACGGGCGGCCGCCGCGCGCGGTGAGGACCCCGAGCGGCCGGTGGTCGGGGAGGGGGCCGTCGGGTGGTATGCGTGTGCGGCGACCTGCTGTCCCAACCTGCGCGAGCCCGGCCGTCCAGCGCTCGTCCAGGTGCCTGCCTGAGGCTCCGGAAACCGTCGGCGATACCGGGAATTTCGGACCGATCGCTGCGTTATAGAGGCGCGACCGTGCCGATCGCGCAGCAGGGCGAGCGATGTGGTAAGACTGCGCACGCAATCTCGTGCAGGAGCAGGGCCACCACCGCCCGGAAAGGGAAAGATGGCGACCGATTACGACGCCCCTCGTAAGACCGATGAAGAACTGAACGAAGACAGCATCGAAGAGCTGAAGACCCGCCGGAACGACAAGAACTCCGGCAAGGTCGACGAGGACGAGGCGGAGGCGGCCGAGGCGTTCGAGCTCCCCGGTGCCGACCTCTCGCACGAGGAGCTGACCGTCCGGGTGCTGCCGCGGCAGTCCGACGAGTTCACCTGTGCCGGCTGCTTCCTGGTCCGGCACCGCAGCCAGATCGCCGAGGAGCGGGCCAACGGCGACGCGTACTGCTTCGATTGCGCCGGCTGACCGGCTAGTTCGTCCACATGTCGATTTAATTCGCCGAAGGGCTGGTGCGAACCGTTCCGCTGTGGTCGTCTGAGGTCGGGGCGGCGGGGCGCAGGCTGCGTCCGCCCCGCCACCGTCGCACCGATGTGCCGGTTGGTTGGGGGCAGCCAGTCCGGCCTGACGCCGCCCCGCTCTCCGCGGGGCGGCGTTCCGACGTCCAGGGGTACGGCAGCGCGTAGGGTCGCGCCATGCGGTTTCGGGAGCGCCTGCACGTCCCGCTGCTGTGGTGGGCGCTGGCGGTCGGGTTCGCGCTGACCCTGGTGCTCGCGGTGGGACTCTACGTCGGACCGGCATGGGGCCTCGCCACCCTGCTGGTCAGCTTGGCGGTGATCGTCGCGCTGTTCGTCCCGGCGGCCGTCACGATCCAGGTCGACGAGTCCGGCCTGCGGGTGGGCCGCGGCTGGACCGACCACCGCTACCTGGCCGGTGCGGAGCCGCTCGATGCCGAGCAGACCCGTCGGCGATCCGGCGCGGAGGCCGATGCCCGGGCCCACCTCGTGCTGCGGCCCTACATCGCCACGGCCGTCGAGATCACCCTGGCCGACCCGGCCGACCCGGTCCCGTACTGGCTGGTGTCCACCCGTCGGGCCCCCCCCCCGGCCGGCGGCCCCACCCCCCCCCCCCCCCCCCCCCCCCCCCCCCCG
>CAXTVE010000119.1:6429-8816 GCA_964247485.1 uncultured Propionibacteriaceae bacterium | reverse complement strand
ATCGGGGCCGTCGCCGCCGCCACGGCGGGTGGGCTCGGCGACCGCCTGGATCCGGCCGCGCCCGAAGAACTCGAGGGCGGCGACGGCCCCGATCTCGTTCGAGCTGGTGAACGTGTCGCCGAGCGCAGCGAAGGTGTAGCCGTGGTCGGCGGTCAGCCGCGCTCCGTAGGCGTCGATGAAGGCCGGTTCGGCCGGGATCGGCGTCGCGTTGCGGGCACTCGCGCGGGGGGCGGCGACGGCGGCGGGCAGCGACTGCCGGAAGTCGATCCGGTTGAGCAGGGTCTGCAGCACCGTGGTGATGATCGTCGCGCCGCCCGGGGAGCCGACCGCCAGCGCCGGCTTGCCGTTCCGCAGCACGATGGTCGGCGCCATCGAGCTGCGCGGGCGCTTGCCACCCTGGATCCGGTTCGGGTCGTCGGCGGCGTACGCGAGGCTGAAGTCGGTCAGCTCGTTGTTGAGCAGGAAGCCGCGGTCGGGGACCACGATGCCCGCGCCGCCGGTCTGCTCGATGGTCAGCGTGTAGGACACCACGTTGCCCCAGCGGTCGGCCGTGACCAGATGGGTGGTCGAGGTGCCGGTGTCCGCCCGGCCGGCGCTGGTCCCCGGACCGCAGCCAGTGGCGTCGAGGTCACCCGCCGGGGTGGGCAGCGGCAGCGCGGCGTCGGGGCGGATGAGGCACGCCCGGGACCGCGCGAACCGCCGGGACAGCAGGGTCCCGGTGGGCACGTCGACGAAGGCGGGGTCCCCCCCGTAGGCGTTGCGGTCGGCGAAGGCCAGCGACGAAGCGTCGAGGTAATCGTGCAGAGCCTGCTCGCGGGGCAGTCGGGACAACCGCGTGGGCCGGAGGATGTTCAGGGCCTCGCCGACGGTGGTGCCGCCGCTCGACGACGGGGCCATCGAGTAGACGTCGAGGCCGCGGTAGCGGACGCGGGTCGGCTGCTGCCTGAGGACCCGGTACGCCGCCAGGTCCGAGGCCCGCAGATAGCCGGGCGGCAGCGGGAGGGTCGGGTTCGCCACCGCCGGCGGGTCCTGCACGGTGGCGACGATCTCGTTCGCGATCCGGCCCCGGTAGAAGGCGTCCACCCCCCGCTCGCCGAGCGTCCGGTAGGTGTCGGCCAGGTCGCGGTTGGTGAAGATCGAGCCGACCTCGGGCAGCTCGCCGCCCGGGAGGAAGAGGTCGCGAGTGGTCGTGAACTGGCGGAACCGCGGCTCGTTGTCCTCGGTCTGCCCGCGGAAGGTCTCGTCGACCACGAAGCCGCGCCGGGCCAGCCGCTCCGCCGGCCGAAGCGCCTGCTTCAGGCTCAGCGAGCCCCAGCGGCGCAGGGCGCCGTCCCACGTCGCGGGCGTCCCGGGTACGCCGACGCTCACCCCGCTGGACACCAGGTCCGCGAAGGCGTAGGGCTGCCCGGTCGCCGGGTCGACGAAGGCGTCGTCCGGGATCGCGGCGGGTGCGGTCTCCCGGCCGTCCAGGGTGGAGACCCGACGGGTCGATGCGTCGTAGTAGACGAAGTAGCCGCCGCCGCCGATGCCGGCCGAGTAGGGCTCGGTCACGCCGAGGGCCGCGGCGGTGGCCACGGCGGCGTCGACCGCGTTCCCGCCCTGCCGGAGTATCTGCAGGCCGGCCTGGGTGGCCTCGGGGTCGACGCTGGCCACGGCGCCCCCGGTGCCGAAGGCGGTCGGGTTCTTGTCTGTGTAGTACCGGGCGCCGGCCAGCTGCGGCGCCGGCGCCGTGACCGGAGGAGCGGCAGTCCCCACCCCGGGCATGGCCGCTACCAGGGCCAGCCCGCACAGCCCGGCGAGGGTGCCTCGGATCGTCCTGCGTCCTGCCATGGGCTGCCCCCGCTCGTTCGGTGTTCCCCGGCAATCTAGACCCCGGTCGGCGCCGGGTACAGGGGGTCGTTTCGCTAATCTGACCCGAGTGACGGTCCGGCAGCTGGAGCGGGACGAGGCGCGGCAGCTGGCCGTGCGGGCCCAGCTGCTGGGGGCCACCCGGCCGACGGACCTGGTCGGGCTGGTCGACCGGCTGACCCTGCTGCAGATCGACCCGACGGCCGCGGTCGCGCCGAACGCGGACTTGGTCGCGTGGAGCCGGCTCGGCCCCGCGTACGCGCCCGCCGACCTGACCAGGGCACTCGAGCAGGACCGGACGCTGTTCGAGCTGCGGGCGTTCATCCGGCCCATGACGGCGGTGGCACTGCACGTCCCGGAGCACACCGTGTACACCGCGCAGCGCAGCGTGCAGGACTGGATCGCGGCCAACGACGCGTTCCGGCGCGACCTGATCGCCCGGCTCCGCGAGGGCGGCCCGCTGCTCTCGAAGGACCTGCCGGACACCGCCCAGGTGCCGTGGGCCTCCTCGGGCTGGACCAACAACCGCAACGTCACCC
>CAXTVE010000119.1:0-6321 GCA_964247485.1 uncultured Propionibacteriaceae bacterium | reverse complement strand
GGGGGGGGCCCGGCGAGGGGGGGCCGGGGGAGGGGCGGGCCGACCCGGACCGGCTGGTGCTCGACGAGCCGTTCGCCGGGCGGACGGCGCTGCTCTCCCCGTTCGACCGGCTGGTCCACGACCGGGACCGGGCGCTGGCCCTGTTCGACTTCGAGTACGTGCTGGAGATGTACAAGCCGGCGGCCGCCCGGCGCTGGGGCTACTTCGCCCTGCCGGTGCTGCACCACGACCGGCTGGTCGGCAAGCTCGACGCCAAGGCCGACCGCAAGGCGGGCCGGTTCGTGGTCCACGCCGTGCACGAGGACGTCCGCTTCACCCGGGCCATCCGGGCCGACGTGGACGCCGAGATCGACGCGCTCGCGGCCTGGCTCGGCCTGCGGCGAGCGACCTGATAGGCAGGGGTCATGAGAGAAGCGACGGGGCAGGCGCAGCCGAAGCAGGAGCGGCCGGTGACGTTGTTCACCGGGCAGTGGGCGGACCTGCCGTTCACCGAGGTGTGCCGGCTGGCCTCCGACTGGGGTTATGACGGGCTCGAGATCGCCTGCTGGGGCGACCACTTCGATGTCGCCCGGGCGGCCGAGGACGAGGCGTACGTGGCCGAGCGGCGGGACATCCTCAGCGCCCACGGGCTGGGCTGCTGGGCGATCTCGAACCACCTGAACGGCCAAGCGGTGTGCGAGTCGATCCTCGACGCCCGGCACCAGGCGATCGTGCACCCGCGGGTGTGGGGCGACGGCGATCCGGAGGGCGTGCGCGGCCGGGCGGCCGAGGAGATGAAGACGACCGCCCGGGCCGCCGCGGCGTTCGGGGTCGACGTGGTGATCGGGTTCACCGGGTCGAGCATCTGGCACTACCTGGCGATGTTCCCGCCGGTCGGCGACGACGTCATCTCGGCCGGCTACCGCGACTTTGCCGACCGCTGGAACCCGATCATCGACGTGTTCGACGAGGTCGGCGTGCGCTTCGCCCACGAGGTGCACCCGAGCGAGATCGCGTACGACTACTGGTCGACGGTCGCGACGCTGGAGGCGATCGGGCACCGGCCCGGGTTCGGGCTCAACTTCGACCCGTCGCACATGGTCTGGCAGGACCTGGACTACGTCGGGTTCCTGGCCGACTTCGCCGACCGGATCTACCACGTGGACTGCAAGGACACCAAGGTCCGGATGCACAACGGGCGCAACGGCCGGCTGGGTTCGCACCTGCCGTGGGCGGACCCGCGGCGCGGCTGGGACTTCATCTCCACCGGGCACGGGGACACTCGGTGGGAGGACATCTTCCGGATGCTCAACCACCTGGGCTACGCGGGGCCCATCTCGATCGAGTGGGAGGACGCCGGGATGGACCGGCTGGCCGGGGCCCCCGAGGCGCTGGAGTTCATCCGCACGCTGAACGCGATCACGCCGCCGACGGCGTCGTTCGACGCCGCGTTCGCCACCCGCGACTGAGGTGGCTCAGGCCGTCCTGGTCACCGAGCGGCTGCGGCTGGAGCCGCTCGCGGACGAGCACCTGACCTACGAGGTCGAGCTCGATGCGGACCCGGAGGTGATGCGCTACCTGACCGGCCGGGCCCGTACGCCGGAGGAGGTGCACGAGGCCCACGCCCGCCGCCTCGGCACCGCCCGACCGGTCGACGGGCTCGGCCTGTGGGCCGGCTTCCGGCGCGACAGCGGGCCGACGGACTTCGTCGGGCTGTGGATGCTGCCGCCCGCGGGGGTCGCCGGTGAGGCCGAGCTCGGCTACCGCGTGCGCCGGCGCTGCTGGCGCCAGGGCCTGGCCAGCGAGGGTTCGCGGGAGCTGCTGCGGCACGGCTTCGTCGACCTCGGGCTGCAGCGCATCCTCGCGCAGACCATGGCGGTCAACACCGCATCCCGGGCGACCATGACCTCGCTCGGGCTCCGCTTCGTCCGTGCCTTCTCCGAGCACTTCGACGATCCGCTGCCCGGTGTCGAGCACGGCGAGGTCGAGTACGAGATCCGGCGTGAGGACTGGCCGGCGGCGTAGCAGACTGACCCGCATGTCGTTGACCTCCCCACCGAGGGCCGTCGCCCCGGCCCGCGGACTCGCCGCCACCGTCGGCATCGCCACCGCCATCGCCCTGGCGGCCGCGCTGGTCGTGTACGCGCTCGCCCGGCTCACCGGCGCCGACCTGGTCGTCGCCCCGCCGGGACAGCCCGCGGCCGCCGTGAACGTCGTCTCCGTCGTGATGATCACCGTGGTCAGCGGGATCGGGGCCCTGCTGCTTGCGCTCGTGCTCCGGAGGGTGCTCCCCAGGCGGGCCCGGCTGGTCTTCCTGGTGCTGGCGCTGCTCGTGTTCACCGTGTCCATGTTCGGCCCGCTCGGCGCGGCCCAGCAGACCTCCGCCGCCGTCTGGCTGAGCATCATGCACGTGGTCGTGGCGACGGCCGTCATCGCGCTGACCCTGCGGGCCCTGCCACGGGCAACCTAGGCCCGGGGTCGTGACGGCGGGGTGCCCACCGGCAGTCCGCTGTGGCTGGACACCTTCGACGTGCAGCCGGGGGAGGTCTGGGAGGTCGCGACGCGCGCCGACAACCCGGGCATCTGGATGGACCACTGGCCACAACCTCGAGCACGCGACCGAGGGCCTGGTGTTCCACCTCGCGTACGCGGGGGTCAGCACGCCCTCCCGCCACGGCCCGGGCACGCCCAACGCCCCGGACTGACCGGCGCCGCCGGCCCCTGCTCACCCTTCTGTTCGTAGCGAGGGCCGAGGTCGGATCAGGCCTTGCGGGCCCAGACCGAGAGGCCGAGCTCGGCGTCGGTGACCTCGACCGGGACGGCGAAGCCGGGCTCGCCCTCGTGCACGGAGGTGGCCAGCACCTCGGCGGCGAAGCGGTCCGCCTGGGCGCGGATCGCCTCGGCGGGCTCCGGTGAGCCGCCGACCCGCCACCACAGCTCGATCCGGTCGCTGACGTCCAGGCCGCCGTTCTTCCGGCCCTCCTGGACCAGGCGGATGATCTCGCGCAGCAGTCCGGCCAGTCGCAGCTCGTGCGTCAGCTCCAGGTCCAGGGCGACCGTGTCCGACCCAGCCGAGGCCACGGCCCAGCCCGAGCGGGGCGTCTCGCTGACCACCACCTCGTCGCCCATGACCGGCTGCTCGGCGCCGTCCAGCGTGACCGTCGCCGAGCCCGCCCGGTAGGCGGCCACGAACGGTCCCACCTCCGCGGCGCGGATCAGGTCCGCGACCTGCTGGGTCTGCTTGCCGAACCGCTTGCCCAGCGCCCGGAAGTTGGGCTTGACCGCGACCTCGACCAGCTCGTCGGCGTCGTCGAGGTGGGTCAGCGTCTCCACGTTCAGCTCGGCCCGGACCTCGTCCCGCAGCGCCTCGGGCAGCGTCGACCAGCCGGGGGCCGAGATCAGGGCCCGGGCCAGTGGCTGCCGGGTCTTGACCTTCGACTCGGCCCGCGCGGCCCGGCCCAGCTCCACCAGCCGCCGGACCAGGGCCATTTGCTCGCCGAGCTCCGGGTCGACCAGGCCTGCGTCCGGCTTCGGCCAGGCGGTCAGGTGCACCGAGTCCGCCCCTCCGGTCGAGGTGAAGAGCGCACCCCACACGCGCTCGGTGACGAACGGCAGCACCGGCGCCAGCAGCCGGGTCAGCGTCTCGAGCACCGTGTGCAGGGTGCCCAGGGCCGCCGGGTCGCCCTCCCAGAACCGCCGGCGCGACCGCCGGACGTACCAGTTGGACAGGTCGTCGATCAGCCCGGCCAGGGCGCTGCCGGCCCGGGCCGTGTCGAACGCGTCCAGCGCGGCCTCGACCTCACCGGCGACCCGGTGCACCTCCGAGAGCGCCCACCGGTCCAGCACGCTCGGCTCGGCAGCGGGCCCGCCGGGCCGCCAGCCGTTGCTGCGCGCGTACAGGCTCTGGAAGGAGGCCATCGACCAGTACGTCCGCACCACCTTCGAGGCGATCTCCTCCAGGGCCCGGTGCCCGATCCGACGGGGCGCCCAGGGCGAGCCGGTGCAGAGCATGAACCAGCGCAGGGCGTCGGCGCCGTGCCGGTCCATCAGCGGCATCGGCTCCAGGATGTTGCCGAGGTGCTTGCTCATCTTGCGGCCGTCCTCGGCCAGGATCAGGCCGAGGCAGACCACGTTGCGGTAGGACGACTGGTCGAAGACCAGGGTGCCCACCGCCATCAGCGAGTAGAACCAGCCCCGGGTCTGGTCGATCGCCTCGCAGATGAAGTCGGCCGGGTAGGCCTCGCGCGCGGCCTCGGCGTTCCGCCAGGGCGCGCCGAACTGGGCGAACGGCATGGCCCCGGAGTCGAACCAGGCGTCGATCACCTGCGGCACCCGGCGGTAGGTGCCCTCCTCCCCGTCGCGGGTGAAGGTGACGTCGTCCACGTAGGGCCGGTGCGGGTCGGTCAGCTCGACCCCGGACAGCTCCGCCAGCTCGGCCAGCGAGCCGACGCAGACGAGCTTGGCCGGGTCGGCGTCGTTGCGCCAGATCGGCAACGGCGTGCCCCAGTAGCGGTCCCGCGACAGCGCCCAGTCCACGTTGTTGGCCAGCCAGTCGCCGTAGCGGCCGTGCTTGATCGAGGCCGGCTGCCAGTTGGTGGCCTCGTTCTCGGCGAGCAGCCGGTCCTTGATGGCGGTGGTCCGGACGTACCAGGACGGCAGCGCGTAGTACATCAGCGGCGTGTGGCAGCGCCAGCAGTGCGGGTAGGCGTGGGTGTAGGGGACGTGCCGGAACAGCAGCCCGCGGGCCCGCAGGTCGGTCACCAGGGGGTCGTTGGCGTCGAGGAAGAACGCGCCGCCTACGAGGTCGAGGTCGGCGTCGAAGTGCCCGTCGAGGCCGATCGGCTTGACCACCGGCAGCCCGTACGCCCGGGTGACGGCGAGGTCGTCGGCGCCGAACGCCGGCGCCTGGTGCACCAGCCCGGTGCCGTCGGAGGTGGTCACGTAGTCGGCCAGGACGACGAAGTGGGCGTCCGGGATGTCGACCAGGTCGAAGGGACGTGCATACGCGGTGTGCTCGAGGTCGCGGCCGGGGATCCGGGCCAGGACCTCGACCTCGTCGCCCAGCACGCGGCCGACCAGGTCCTCGGCCACGACGGCGGTCAGGTCGCCGGCCCGGACCACCGCGTACTCGACCTCGGGGTTGACCGCGACCGCGGTGTTGGACACCAGCGTCCACGGCGTGGTCGTCCAGACCAGCAGGTCGGCGCGGCCGGCCCACTCACCGGACGTGATCGGGAAGCGCACGTAGACGCTGGGGTCGGTGACGTCCTCGTAGCCCTGGGCGACCTCGTGGTCGGACAGCCCGGTGCCGCAGCGCGGGCAGTAGGGCGTGACCCGGAAGTCCTCGACCAGCAGACCCTTGGCGTGGATCTGCGACAGCGCCCACCACACCGAGTCGACGAAGTCGGGCGTCATGGTCCAGTAGGCGTGCTCGTAGTCGGCCCAGTAGCCCATCCGCTCGCTCATCTGCAGCCACAGGTCGACGTGGCGCTGGACGTTCTCGCGGCACTTCGCGTTGAACTCGGCGATGCCGTAGGCCTCGATGTCGGGCTTGCCGGTGAAGCCGAGCTCCTTCTCCACCGCGAGCTCGACCGGCAGGCCGTGGCAGTCCCAGCCGGCCTTGCGGGGGACCACGTAGCCCTGCATCGTCTTGTAGCGGGGGAAGACGTCCTTGAACGCCCGGGCCTCGATGTGGTGCACGCCGGGGCGGCCGTTGGCGGTCGGGGGGCCCTCGTAGAACGTCCACGTCGGACCGCCCTCGTTGGCCTTGAGGCTGCGCCGGAACACGTCGCCGCGCTCCCACCGGGCGATCACCTCGTGGTCCAGCGCAGGCAGGTCGACGTGCGCGGGCAGCGCCTCGTAGCCGGTCTCGGTCGCCGCGGTCACCGGGGTGCGCACCTCGTCAGTGTTCATTGCGGCGCCGATGCTACTCCGCCGGGACCCGCCGGTCCGGGGGTCCGCCCGGACCGGCTCCGGCCCGGCGCAGGGCGTCGGACAGCCGCCGGGCGAACGCCGGAGCGTGCTGGGTCGGCAGGTGGGCGAAGCTGACCACCAGGCCACCCCCCACCGCCCCCGGGTCGCGGCGGTAGCGGCCGAGCGGCGTGACGAGGATGCCGTGGCTGGCCAGGTGCCGGGCGGCGACCTGCTCGGCCTCCGGGTCGGGCAGCCGGACGAGCAGGTGCAACCCGGCCGAGACGCCGCTCACCGGCAGCTGGGGGGCGTACGCGGTCAGGGCCGCGCCGAGCGCGTCCCGCCGCTGCTGGTAGTGCCGCCGCATCCGCCGCAGGTGCCGGTCGTAGGCACCGGACTCGAGGAGCTCGGCCAGCGCGAGCTGTTCGAGGG
>CAXTVE010000118.1:0-8837 GCA_964247485.1 uncultured Propionibacteriaceae bacterium | reverse complement strand
GCGGTTGAGGCAGTATTCACCCTTGGTGCCGGTTCACGTCCGTCGTGGCGACCCGGCACGACGATAAGGAGAGACCATGAAGCCCGACGTCCACCCCGCCTACGGGGAGACCCAGGTGACCTGCACCTGCGGCAACACCTTCACCACCCGGAGCACCGCGCCGAACGGCGTCCTGCACGCTGACGTGTGCTCCAACTGCCACCCGTTCTACACGGGCAAGCAGAAGATCCTGGACACCGGCGGCCGGGTCGCCCGCTTCGAGAAGCGGTACGCGGCCAAGCAGGCACCGGCCAGCAAGCGCTAGCTCGACCAACGCCGGGAGGCAGGGCGATCCTGCCTCCCGGCGTTTCGTCTGCCCAGAGCCCGGCGAGGAGGTCGAGAGCATGTTCGATTCAGCGCAGCCGCTGCGCGACGAGTTCGCCGTGCTCGAGGCCGCCCTCTCCGACCCGGGGATTCACGCCGACCTGGCCAAGGCGCGTCGGATCGGGCGCCGCTACGCCGAGCTCACCCCGATCGTGCGGGGGATGGAGGAGTACGAGCGGACCGCCGACGACCTCGCTGCCGCCCGGGAGCTGGCCGAGGCCGACGAGTCCTTTGCAGCCGAGGCCGTCCAGCTCGACGCCCGGCTGGCCGAGCTGACCGAGCGGCTGACCCGGCTGCTCGCGCCCCGCGACGCCAACGACTCCGCCGACGCGCTGGTCGAGATCAAGTCCGGCGAGGGTGGCGACGAGTCGGCGCTGTTCGCCGGCGACCTGCTGAAGATGTACTCCCGGTACGCGGAGACCCGCGGCTGGAAGGTGGAGGTGCTGGACGCCCAGGAGACCGACCTGGGCGGCTACAAGTCGGTCACCATCGCGGTGAAGGCGCCGGCCGTCGGCGAGCCCGACTCGATGCCCTACGCCGTGCTCAAGTTCGAAGGTGGCGTGCATCGCGTGCAGCGGGTGCCGGTGACCGAGTCGCAGGGCCGCGTACACACCTCCGCCGCCGGGGTGCTGGTGATGCCCGAGGTCGAGGAGACCGAGGTCGAGATCGACGAGGGCGACCTGCGCATCGACGTCTACCGGTCCTCCGGCCCGGGCGGGCAGGGCGTCAACACGACCGACTCCGCCGTCCGGATCACCCACCTGCCGACGGGCACGGTGGTCTCCTGTCAGAACGAGCGCTCGCAGCTGCAGAACCGCGAGCAGGCGATGCGGATGCTCCGCGCCCGGCTGACCACGCTCGCCGAGGAGCAGGCCGCCGACGCCGCCTCCGCCGCCCGCCGCAGCCAGGTGCGGACCGTGGACCGCTCCGAGCGCATCCGCACCTACAACTTCCCGGAGAACCGGATCTCCGACCACCGGATCGGGTTCAAGGCCTACAACCTGGACCAGGTGCTGAACGGCGACCTCGCCGCGGTGGTCACCGCCCTGCAGGCCGCCGACACCGCCGAGCGGCTGGCCGCGGTGGGCGAAACCGCCCGGTGACGCAGCCGGTCCGGCCGCTGCTGACCGCGGCGACGGCCCGGCTGACCGCGGCCGGCGTCGAGTCCGCGGCGCAGGACGCCCGGCTGCTGCTGGCCTTCGTCGCCGGGATCGAGCTGGTCCGGCTGCCGCTGCTCACCGAGCTCGACGACGACCACGTCCGCCGCTTCGAGGGACTGGTCGCCCGGCGGGCCGAGCGGCGACCGCTGCAGCACCTCACCGGCCGCGCCCCCGTCCGCCGGGGGGCGCTGGAGGTCGGTCCCGGGGTGTTAGTGCCCCGGCCGGCGACCGAGGTGGTGACCGGCTGGGCGATCGAGGCCCTGACGGAGATGACCACGCTGCACCACCGGCCACTGGTCGTCGAGCTGGGCACCGGGTCCGGCGCGATCGCCAAGGCCATCGCCACCGAGCTCACGCGCACCGACGTGCACGCCGTCGAGCTCTCGCCGGAGGCCGCGGCGTACGCGCGGCGCAACCTTGCCGACACCCTGGTCGAGCTGCACGTCGGAGACATGGCCGGCGCCCTGCCCGAGCTCGACGGCACCGTCGACCTGGTCATCGCCAATCCGCCATACATCCCCCTGGAGGCGTACGCCTCGGTGCCGCCCGAGGTCCGCGACCACGACCCGCTACCGGCGCTGTTCTCCGGCGAGGACGGCCTGGACGCCATGCGGGTGGTCGCCCGGGTGGCGGCCCGGCTGCTCCGGCCTGCCGGCTTCGTCGTCGCCGAGCACGCCGACGTGCAGGGCGAGTCGGCGGTGGAGGTGTTCGTCCGGCACGGCGCCTTCCGCGGCGTACGGGACCACCGGGACCTCAACCAGCGGCCCAGATTCGTCACCGCCGTCCGGTGCTGACCTGGACCGCGCGAGCGTCGACAAGGCGCGCCGAGCGACGACGCCCTCGGATCAGCCCGCCGGGCGCGAGCGCCAGGCCCACAAAGACTGGCACGATGGTTCGGTGAGCACCTCGGTCGGCGAGACGGCCTCGCTGGGCTATCAGCGGTTCGACTGCACCGGGGGGCAGCCGGCGGAACACGCGGCGGCCACCGAGGCGGCCCGGAAGGCGGTCGAGGCCGGCGAGTGCATCGTGCTGCCCACCGACACCGTCTACGGCATCGGCGCGGACGCCTTCAGCGCGGAGGCGGTCCAGCGGCTGCTGGACGCCAAGGGTCGCGGTCGCGACATGCCCCCGCCGGTGCTGATCGGCGAGGCGACCCTGATCCGGGCGCTGGCCGTCGACGTGCCGGACGAGGCCAAGGACCTGATCGAGCGGCACTGGCCCGGGGCCCTGACCATCATCTGCCGGATCCAGCCCAGCCTCCGGATGGACCTGGGCGACAGCGAGGACACCATCGCGCTGCGGGTGCCCGACCACGAGCTGGCCCGGGAGATCCTGCGCCGGACCGGTCCCATGGCGGTGAGCAGTGCCAACCTGAGCGGCCGACCGGCGGCCCTGACCTGCGACCAGGCCGTCGACCAGCTCGGGAACGCCGTCGCGGTCTACCTCGACGGCGGTGAGCTGGCGGCGAGTGGTGGTGCGCCGTCCACCATCGTCGACTTCACCCAGAGCGACGACGGGGAGATCCTGCGGGTCGGCGCGCTCAGCGTGGCCGAGATCCGAGAGACGCTGCCGTACGTGGTCGACCTGACCGTAGAGCCGGACGAGGACGGCACCGAGGACGACGCGGCGGACGGCACCGAGGACGAGGACCGCTGAGTGCGCGAGTACCTCCTGGTGCTGGTGGTCGCCTTCGCGGTCACCTACCTGGTCAGCGGGTTGTGCCGCCGGCTGGCCTTCCGCACCGGGGCCCTGGCCCGGGTCCGGGACCGGGACGTCCACACGATCGAGATGCCCTATCTCGGCGGGGTCGCGATGCTGGCCGGGTTGGCCGCCGCGGTGCTGCTGTCGTCCACCCTGCCCTTCCTGGGCGGCCAGCCGACCGTACGCGAGGACTCCCGGGCAGTGCTGATCGCCGCGGCGGTGATCTGCCTGGTCGGCGTGCTGGACGACATCTACGAGCTGCCGGCGCTGGCCAAGTTCGCCGGTCAGGTGCTGGCCGCGGGCATCGCGGTCGCGCTCGGGGTCAAGATGCTCTGGATCCCGCTGCCGGGACAGATCGTCTCCCTCAACGCGTCGGCCTCGGTCGCCATCACGGTGTTCTTCATCGTGCTGTGCTCCAACGCGGTCAACTTCGTCGACGGCCTCGACGGGCTGGCCACCGGGGTGGTGGGCATCGGCGCCTTCGCCTTCTTCGCGTACTCCTACGGGCTGACCGTCAACGCCGACGTCACCCGGGCGACCACCGCCAGCCTGATCACCGTGGCCATCACGGGGGTTTGTCTCGGCTTCCTGCCGCACAACTTCTTTCCCGCCCGGATGTTCATGGGCGATTCCGGGGCGATGCTGCTCGGCCTGCTGCTCGCCACCTCGACGATCAGTCTGACCGGCCAGTTCGACATCTCGGCCCTCGAGGGCAGCACCGCCGGACTGGTGCCGGCGATCCTGCCGCTGGTGCTGCCGCTGGCCATCCTGGCGTTGCCGTTCCTGGACCTGACCCTGGCCTTCATCCGCCGGACCTACGCCGGGCGCTGGTGGTTCCTGCCCGACAAGCAGCACCTGCACCACCGTCTGCTGGAGCGCGGCCACAGCCAGCGGCGCGCCGTGATGCTGATGTACATCTGGTCGGCCCTGGTCTCCTTCGGGGTCATCATCCTCAGCCTGGTCCGCACCGACCGGCAGTGGACCGTCGTCGCGGCGGTCGGCGCCCTTGCGCTGGTGCTGCTGCTGGTCACCCTCGGCCGCCCGGTCCGCAAGGCCGCCCTGCCGACTCAGACCATCAGCTGAGCCCGCGCCGACGCGACGGTCGCGAGGGGTCGGCTGTGCTAGCGTTCCCGGACGCAGCCCGCGCGGGGTGATGTCACCGCGTCCAGCGACCTGGCCATGCCCGACCACGAGTGAAGGACTGCCCTAGCCCATGACTGTCGACTCCTCGACCGAGCGCACCGCGCCGTCGGGCGGCGGCCGTCCGAGCATCCACGTGCAGCGGGCCCGCCGGCTGCTGCTCGGTGGTGCGGCCGGGGGAGTGGGCGCCGCCGTGCTCTGCCTGGTCGGCTTCGGCATCGCCGACGGGCGACCGGGACTGGTGTCGGCTGCGGTGGCCGCAGCCATGGTGCTGTTCTTCTACGGAGTCGGGCAGTACGTGATGGTGCTGTTCGCCGACGCCGGCGCCCGGCTGCTGCTGGCCGTCGCGATGGCCAGCTACACGACCCGCGTGGCCTTGATCGGGCTGACGCTGTTGATCTACAGCCGGTACCGGGAGAGCCTGCCGGGACTGCTCCCGATGGTGGTGTTCCTGACCGTCTGCGCGGTGGTCGCGGGCTGGTTGATCCTGGAGGTCATTGTCTTCTCCCGCTTGCGAATTACGGTCTACGACACCGAGTACACGCCGCCGTCCGGAGCGGGGAACGAGCCATGACCGACCTCAAGATCACTGCTAGCGTAGGGTCCGCCATGAGGGACACAGGGGAGCCAACGACGGCACCGGCCGACACGCTGCGACGTGAGCAGTCGGCGGGGCTGAACCAGGCCATGCGGGTCTTGTCCTACCTGATCGCGGGGGTGGCCTTCTACGGGTTCCTGGGCTGGCTCGGCGACCGGCTGCTCGGCACCGGCTTCCTGCTCCCGGTCGGGATCATCCTCGGCGCCGGCCTGGCCGTCTATCTGATCTTCCGCTACCTGGCGACGGAGGCCGAGCGGACCGGCTCTCCGCTCTCGGACGCGAACCGCCCGACGGGCGCGAGGGAGGGGACACCGTGAGCGGGATCTTCGGGCTGGTGCCGCTGGAGACCGGCGAGGGAGGCGAGGGCTACCAGGCGCCCGGTGTCTCGTCGTTCGACGTGCCGCCGCTGTTCGACGGTGCGCCGGAGTGGCTGAACAAGTACCTGTTCATGGCCGTGCTGTCGGTCATCCTCATCGCCGTACTGTGGCTGATCGCATCGCGGAAGAACAAGATGGTGCCGGGCCGGGGCCAGTTCATCGGCGAGGCGTTCTACATGTTCATCCGGAACTCCCTGGCCCGGGACATGATCGGTCACGACTTCCGGCGCTACGTGCCGCTGTTGATCGCCCTGTTCTCCTTCGTGCTGGTCAACAACCTCTTCGGCATCTTCCCGCTGTTCCTGCTGCCGACCGCCTCCCACGCGGGCTGGGCGTACGGCTTGGCCATCGTGGTCTGGCTGGTCTACAACGGCGTGGGCATCGCCAAGCACGGCTTCTTCGGCTACGTGAAGCACACAGTGCTGCCGCCCGGCGTGCCCAAGTGGATGTGGCCGCTGATCATCCCGCTGGAGTTCTTCTCCAACATCATCGTGCGGCCGGCGACCCTGTCGCTCCGGCTCTTCGCCAACATGCTCGCCGGTCACCTGCTGGTGCTGCTGTTCGTGCTCGGCGGGGAGTACCTGCTGTTCGAGAGCGAGTCGGTGTTCAACAAGGTGGCCGGGGTGGTCTCACTGCTCTTCAGCCTGGTGATCTTCGGGCTTGAGCTCTTCGTGCAGACCCTGCAGGCCTACATCTTCACGGTGCTCACCGCGCAGTACATCTCCTCGGCGGCCGCCGAGGAGCATTGATCCTCTCCCTGGTCCGCAGCGGAGAAAGCGAAAGGAAGCAGTACATGACTCCACTGGAGCTCACGGGCTCGCTCGGCATCGTCGGCTACGGCCTCGGCGCCATCGGCCCCGGCATCGGCGTGGGCCTGATCTTCGCCGCCGTGATCAACGGCACGGCCCGCCAGCCCGAGGCCCGCGGCGCGATGCTGTCCACCGCCTTCATCGGTTTCGCCCTGACCGAGGCCCTGGCGATCATCGGCATCGCCCTGGCCTTCGTCTTCGGCGGGCTGTAAGTCGGCGATCATGCTCACCCCGCTGGCCACCGAGAACCCGCTGCTCCCGGCGATCCCGGAGATCATCGCCTCGATCGTCTTCCTGCTGCTCCTGTGGTTCCTGATCGCGCGCTTCGTGGTGCCCCAGTTCGAAGCCACCTACCAGGCCCGGACCGAGGCGATCCAGGGCGGGATCGAGAAGGCCGAGAGGGCCCAGGCGGAGGCGCAGGCGGCGCTGGAGCGGTATAACAGCCAGCTCGCCGAGGCCCGCTCCGAGGCAGCCCGGATCCGGGAGGACGCCAAGAGCCAGGGCAGCCAGATCCTGGCCGAGCTGCGCGAGCAGGCGCAGACCGAGGCCGCCCGGATCCGGACCCAGGGCGAGGCTCAGCTCGAGGCCGAACGGGCCCAGGTGGTGGCTCAGCTACGGGGCGAGATCGGTGGCCTGGCCACCACGCTGGCCAGCCGGATCGTCGGTGAGTCCCTGACCGACGACGAGCGGACCCGACGTACGGTCGACCGCTTCATCGCCGACCTCGAGGGCCAGTCGACCGAAGCCCCGGCCCGCCAGTGACCATCGCCTCCGACACCCGGCTCAGCGCGCTCGACCACCTGCTGGACGAGGCGTACGACCGCAGCACGGCCGACGCCGGTCTGGTCGGCAGGGTCATCGGGGCCGTCCGCCGGGCACCGAACGAGGCCGACATGGCCAGCCTGCCGACCGACCTGTTCGCCGTGGTCGACGCGTTCGAGAGCTCGGCCGCGCTGCGCCGGGCGATCACCGACCCGGGGGCTCCCGAGGAGTCGCGCCGACGGCTCGTGCACAGCCTGCTGGACGGCAAGGTGTCCCGGACGGCGGCGAACATGGTCGCCGACGGCGCGGCGATGCGGTGGAGCGGGGGCCGGACGTTCGCGGCGGCCATCGACCGGCAGGCCGTGCGGGCCCAGCTGCTGGAGGCCGACCGGAACGGCTACCTGGAGGAGACCGAGGATGAGCTCTTCCGGTTCGCCCGGACCGTTGAGGCCAACCCCGAGCTGCGGAACGCGCTGAGTGACCGGGCCGTCGCCCTGCGGGGACGGGAGGAGCTGGTCGGGCAGCTGCTGGCGGGCAAGGTCAACGACGCGACGCTGGCCCTGGCCACGCGGGCCGTACGGGCACGGGAGCGGACTTTCGCGCACACCATCGAGGGCTTCGTCACCCTGGCGGCCGCGCTCAAGAACCGAGTGGTGGCGACGGTCCGGGTGGCTCAGTCGCTCACCGCCGAGCAACGCGAACGACTGCGGACGAGTCTCAGCGCCCAGGTGGGGCGGGACGTGGCCGTGCAGGAGGTGATCGACCCGAACGTGCTCGGCGGGGTCCGCGTCGAGCTGGGGGACGAGGTCATCGAGGGCACCGTGGCCGGTCGGCTCGAGCAGGCCCGCAGGCTTTTCGGTTAGACCACATAGTTTCTTTCGAAAGACACGACGAGAGCAAGGAAGCGACGGCGATGGCTGAACTCACGATCCGCCCGGAGGAGATCCGGCAGGCCCTGGACTCCTACGTCCAGAACTACACGCCGGACACGTCCAGCCGCGAGGAGGTCGGCACCGTCGTGACCTCCGGCGACGGCATCGCGCGGGTCGAGGGCCTGCCGTCGGCCATGGCGAACGAGCTGCTCGAGTTCGAGAACGGCACGCTGGGCATCGCGCTGAACCTGGACGTCCGGGAGATCGGCGTCGTGGTGATGGGTGACTCCGGCGGCATCGAGGAGGGCCAGGTCGTCAAGCGGACCGGCGACATCCTCTCGGTGCCCGTCGGTGACGGCTACCTCGGCCGCACCGTCGACGCGCTGGGCAACCCGATCGACGGACTCGGTGAGCTGACCGATGTCGACGAGCGGCGGCCGCTGGAGCTGCAGGCGGCCGGTGTGATGGACCGCCAGGAAGTCCGCCAGCCGCTGCAGACCGGTATCAAGGCCATCGACGCCATGATCCCGATCGGGCGCGGCCAGCGCCAGCTGATCATCGGCGACCGCAAGACCGGCAAGAGCGCCATCGCCATCGACACAATCATGAACCAGCGGGCGGCCTGGGAGTCCGGGGACGTGGAGCAGCAGGTCCGCTGCATCTACGTCGCCATCGGGCAGAAGGCCTCGACCGTCGCGGCGATCCGGGGCCAGCTCGAGGAGGCCGGCGCGCTGCCGTACACGACGATCGTCAACTCCTCGGCGTCGGACCCGGCCGGGTACAAGTACGTCGCGCCCTACACCGGTTCGGCCATCGGCCAGCACTGGATGTACCAGGGCAAGCACGTGCTGATCGTGTTCGACGACCTGACCAAGCAGGCCGAGGCCTACCGGTCGATGTCGCTGCTGCTGCGCCGTCCGCCGGGCCGCGAGGCGTACCCCGGCGACGTCTTCTACCTGCACAGCCGGCTGCTGGAGCGCTGCGCCAAGCTGTCCGACGAGCTCGGCGGCGGCACCGTGACCGGGGGGGCGCTGATGGGGCCCACGGGCCACCAC
>CAXTVE010000117.1:0-8881 GCA_964247485.1 uncultured Propionibacteriaceae bacterium | reverse complement strand
AGTGCGCGGCGCATCAGGCGGGTGGCCAGGCCGGGGTCCCGGCGGAGCCGGATCCGGGTGAAGTCGCCGAGGTCGATCCGCAGCAGGTGGTGCTGCAACCGGAGGTTGAACTCGTCGAGCACCTCCGGCGTCATCCGTGTCGTCGCCCACCCCACCACGCGGAGCACGAAGTCCCAGTAGTGGTGGGAGTACCGGTTGCGCTTCTCCGGCCGGGCTTCGAGCTCGGTGTAGGTCTCCTCGAGGGCGTCGACCAGGCTCAGTCGCGCTCGGCTCTCCCGGTTGGTCAGGTTGCGGCCGCCCTCATTCACGATGTGGGTGCACAACGGCTGGTCGAGCAGGAGGATGGTGCGCGCGTCCAGCAGCGTCAGCCAGTGACCGAGGACGTCGTTGTGGACCGGGGTCGCACCGTAGCGCAGGCCGGTGCGCCGGTAGTGGTCGGTGCGGATGACCTTGTTCCACGGGTAGTTGGAGAAGCCCAACAGCCGCGGCACACTGCCGAGCTGCGCCACCCGGCGGGGCGACTTGGCGTACTGGCCCCAGACCGCGTCGTCGAAAGAGTTCATCGCCTCCGACTGTGGGGCGTGACCGCGGCGGTAGCGGTACGGCAGCATCGCGAGATCGGCCGAGGTGTCGTCCAGCGCCTCCAGCGTGGCGGCGAGGGCCCGCGGATGGATCTCGTCGTCGGCGTCGAAGAATAGGGTGTAGCGACCGGTCGCCCGGGCGAAGCCCTGGTTGCGGGCGACCCCGGCGCCGCGGTTGGTCTCGAACCGCTCGACGAGGACCTCCGGTCGGCCCAGGGCCGTGACCCGCTCGACCGAGTCGTCGGTCGACGCGTCGTCGACCACCACCACCTGGACAGCCGCCGCGTCGATGCCCAGGAACGACTCCACGACCGCGGTGACCGTCGCGCTCGCGTTGTGCATCGGGATGATCACGGACAGGTCTGGCCGGTTCGTCATGCGGGTCCAATTCTGGTCAAGGCGGAGCGGGCTGACGTTCACGCCGGCCAAGGGCGTGCCCCCGGGCGGCTCTGGAGATCCCAACCCTACGAGCGGTCCGGCGCGGTCTGGTGAATGCAACGGCCCGACTCACCGATGACGTGCATCCTAGGGCGCACCGTTAAGATGCGGCCGCACGGCCATGAGGGAGGATACTTTAGTACTGGCTCAGGGTCGTGGCTCATCGGTGTCCGTAGTTCACCGACTATTCACGGTGGCCGGATACACAGGGGGATCGGTGCTCGCAACGAAGGGGCTGGAGTTGGGTTCGGAATCGGTCGGGGGCTGCGCCGTGGCGTGTCCACGGCCCGCTGCGGCCGCGGGCGGCCGCAGGTCGGTCGGCGCGAGAGCCACCGCGACTCGCGAGGCGGGGTAGGCGTGCTGGTCTCGCAGACCCGGCCGGGCGCCCAGCCGGAGGGCCCGGGTACGCCCTGGACAGCGGCGTCGGAGGCGGGGGACGACGTGGAGCCCGGACCTCGCTTCGAGATCGCGGTGGTGGTGCTGACCCAGGGGACCCGCCCCGCCGAGCTCGAGCGGGCCATCGCCTCGGTACGCGCGCAGCAGCGGGTGGAGCCGCAGCTCGTGCTCGTTGCCAACGGCAGCACGCGGCCGGACGTCGGTGAGCTGGACCGGTTCATCGCGCTGCCGGAGAACGTGGGCATCCCCGCCGGCCGCAACATCGGCGCGGCGGCAGCCGACGCCCGCCTCATCATGTTCCTCGACGACGACGCCGAGATCCTCGACCCGGGGCTGCTGGCCGCGGTGGTGGAACGGTTCGCCGGCGACCCCCGGCTCGGGGCGATGTCGATGCGGCTGGTCGACGAGAACGGCCTCACCCAGCAGCGCCACGTGCCGAGGCTGGGCAGCGGGTCGGCCGAGCGTTCGGGTCCGGTGACCTACTTCGTCGGCGCGGCCTGTGTCGTCCGGGCCGAGACCTTCCACGGGGTGGACGGGTTCGACCCGCGCTTCTTCTACTCGATGGAGGAGTCGGACCTGTCCTGGCGGCTGCTCGATGCCGGCTGGTCGATCTGGTACTCGGCGGACCTGAAGGCGTTCCACCCGCGTACGGCCCCGTCCCGGCACCCCGGGTACGCGCGGCTCACCGCGCGGAACCGGCTGTGGATGGCCTGGCGCTCGCTGCCGGGGCCGCTGCTGGTCGGCTATGTCGCGACCTGGTCCGCGGCCGCCGTCGTACGCGGCGCGCCGGTCCGCGAGGTGCTGACCGGCTACCGGGAGGCGATGGCGGTCCGCCCGGCGCGGCATCCGATCCGGTGGCGGACGGTGCTGCGGATGACCCGGCTGGGCCGGCCCCCGGTGGTCTGACCGCGCACCCGACTGCGTAGCCGCGTTTCGATGGTGGTGCTCGTTCTCGGAATTGCTACTGTCGGGCACCGCGAAGAAGGAGAACATCAGGTGGCCGACGAACCGTCCGTGTCAGATCTGCTGGTCCAGGTACGCAACGAGCTCCGCATCACCCGAAACATTCCGTCGACCGGGATCGAGCTGCGCCGACGGGCGGTCGACCAGGGTGCCGACTACATCCTCTCCGACGCCCGCTTCAACGATCTGCAGATCAGCCAGCACAACTCCGGTGCGCTCCAGGCCGCGCTCAAGGCGGTGACCCTGGACGGGATGGTCGCGGAGTTCGGCGTCTACAAGGGCTCGTCGCTGACGAGGATCGCCCAGTTCTTCCCGGAGCGGACGGTGCACGGCTTCGACAGCTTCGTCGGGCTGCCCGAGGCCTGGGGGGCGAAGGGCGCGGGTGCCTTCGACGTGGGCGCCAAGCCGCCGGAGCTGTCGGTCTCCAACGTCGAGTTCCACGTCGGCTGGTTCGACGACACGGTCCCGGTGTTCGCCGGACAGCACGCCGGGCCGTTCGCCTTCGCCCATCTCGACGCGGACCTCTTCAGCTCGACGAAGACGGTGTTCGACCACCTCGAGACCTGGTTCATCCCCGGGACGGTCGTGCTGTTCGACGAGTACTTCGGCTACCACGGCTGGCAGCACCACGAGCACAAGGCGTTCCAGGAGTTCCTCGATCGCACCGGGCTGTCCTTCGAGGCCCTCAGCCTGGGGCACATGAACCTGGCGGTCCGCCTGGTTGAGGGCTGAGCCTGCGGCTCAGGGAACTCGACGGCGACCAGCCCCGCCGGCTCGGCGGCTCAGCCGAGCTGAGGGATGGTGCGCAGGACCTCCTTGGCCTGTTCGAGGAGGGCCGCATCCCCGGACTCCCGGGCGGCGACGAGCAGCGACCAGGCTGTCGACTCGAGCAGGACGGCCGGGTCGACCGCCGCCGACCGTGACATGTACTCCGATGGCGGGCTCTGCGGGTCCGACCTCTCGAAATAGGCGACTTCCGACTCATAGGCCTCGGACAGCACGTCCGATGACGGGTCGCCGCCCACCACGATCGCCGTGCCGGTCGGCCAGGTGTTGATCAACACCACCAACAGGTCGGGTCGGCGCCGGGCGACCACCTCGACCGCCTTGTAGACGTCGCCCGCCCAGGCGCCCGTCTGCCGGACGCGAGCAGCCTCGAGCCCGTTTCTCGGCAGGACGTCGTCGAGCACCGTGACGCCGGAACGGGCGAGCTGGCGCTCGACGTTGATGAAGTCGCGTACGGCGAACTCCGACAGATGCATCCCGTCGATGAACGCCAGGTCGACCGGCACCCCGTCGAAGTGCGCCAGACCGTCGGCCCGGCCGAAGAAGTCGTCACTCTTCGCCTTGACCAGGTCCAGGTCGCAGTGCACGGGGTGGCGCACCCGGAAGTCCGGGTCGACGGCGATCGTCTTCGCCCGCGACAGCGTCAGACTGGCGCCCTCGTTGACGCCGATCTCCAGGTAGGTACGCGGGGCCAGCACCGCATGGAGGCCGCGCAGCAGGTCATGCCGAGACATCGAGGGCTTGGGATGCGGTACGAAAGGATCTGAGGGGATCCAACCACCTTGGCGATCGTTGGGCTCGCCCAGCTTGACGGGAACCGCCTTCAGCTCCTCGGCTGTCGTGGCCGCCGAACCCGTGGGCGGGGTGGCCCGAACTGGACGAGGGGAGAGCCGGTCCGCGAGCTGCTGGCGCGTCCAACGCTCTGCGCGACGGACCCGATCAGCCCGCTGCTTGCCCAGGGTGGCTTCCAAGCCCCTGCCGACCTGTGCCCGTACGCCCACAGCCCACCTCCGATGTGTCGGTGCTGATCATAGGCACCCATCGACATCGAGCAGACGCGTGCTCCTAGGCCGGCGCCGCCCCCGGATCCTCGTCGGTCCCGTTCTCGGCGGCGGCGCCCCAGTCCCCGGTGCTGCGTTGCAGCTGCGGGAGAGTGAGCAGCGGTAGCCAGCGCAGGCGACGCCGTACCTCGTCGGTGGTCAGCTCCTCGAGCTCTGTCTCGTCCCTCGGGTCGGCCGGGTCCCGCTGGGCGACGTAGACGCTCCGGCGCGAGCTGAGCAGGCGCCGGGCGGTGAAGCCGGGATGCAGCAACCGGATCCCCAGGGCGACCCGGGCCGCGAAGTCGCCGGAGCCGAAGAGCCAGACGGTTCCCTCGTGGGCGAGGCGCTGGCTGAGGCGGAACGACGTCAGCACGTCCGCGGCGCTGGAGCCGGCGATGCGGATGACGTCGAACGGTTCGTCGGCGGTGGCGAACAGGTCCGCGTACTGCTCGAGGCCCAGCTCGTAGAAGGCGACCCCCGCGTCGGCGTAGGTGCGCGGGTCGAAGGTGAAGCGCGGACCCACGGCCACCCGGGACGGCGCGCTCGAGGTCAGGACCAGGTTCGGACGGGCGGCTCCGACCTCGAGGAAGCGGCGCGGCGCCAACGCGGTGACCACGCGTTCCAGGGTCGCGTCGACGAACGCCGTCGCGGCGTCGCGGGCGGCTGGTACCGGCACGTCCAGGATGTCGAGGATCTCCGAGGAGTTGGGGGTGACCTTGGAGACGACCCGTCCCTCGGCGCGCAGCACCAGCTCGCGTTCGAGGCTGTGGAAGGACTGGTCGACCCCCCGGACGTCACCGATGGTGCGCAGGTTGCCGTGCTCGCGGCCGTACCGGCGGAGGATGTGGAACTTCTTGGTGGTCACGTCCTTCAGCAGGATCAGGAGATGGAACGCCGACCCCTCCTCGCCGGCCACGATCTCCGCCCGCCGCAGGTGGTCCAGCTGCTCGCGGATGCTGAGGGTCTCCGGATAGCCGATCGTCCACCCGGCCGCTGCTAGCCGACGCTCGGTCGGGCCTGCGTTCAGGTCGCGGACGTCGGACTCGATCCGACTGCGCGACAGCCACAGCCGGTGGCCCGGCTCCTGGGGCGGCCCCTCGTAGCGGCCCAGGAACTCGGCGTGCTCGGGGTGGAACCGGTCGTCGTAGCGGTAGCCGAGGTCCGGGATGTGCAACAGGTCGAACCGGGCTGGGTCGGCCGCGATCCGGGTGGGGTTCGTGACCCCGAGGATGTCGAGGATCTCGGTCTGCCACGGCTCCAGCGTGTGACCCTGCCAGGTGTGCTGCCCCGCCCAGACGAGGGGGAGGTCGGGCTGCTCGGCGGCGTACCAGGCGCGGGCCAGGCTCTCGAGCAGGAAGTGGCCGAAGTGGAAGTAGAGCGTCCCGGCGTAGATGGCCTCGGGTTCGTCGGAGTCGGTGACCACCGGGAACAACTCCCGCGGGACGGGTGCGCCCTGTTCGCCGGCGCGCCGGTTCAGCGCCGAGTCCTCGACGTAGCTGTCGTCCTCGTCGTAGACGCCCATCAGCAGCTTGCCGGGGTGGGACGCGACACGGATCGTCGGGTACACGACGCTGTTCTTGACGGTCCGGACCGAGAGCGGATCCACCGGTCACCTCCTCCCAGCTGGTGTCGAACCCATCCCGGACCAACAGGCCCGCCGCCGGTCCACACCCGCAAGCCCCGGGCACCCCCGGCCGGGGCTCGGTGCTGATCATAGGGGGCAGGCGGCGCTCGGGGTGACCGTCGAGCACCGCCGACCGATACCCTGTGGGGTCGAGACGGAGAAGGGACGATGTCGGTGCGGCGAGCCGTTCTGCGCCGGGCCGGCGAGCAGCTGGGACGAGTCGGCCGTTCGCTCCGGCTGGCGTGGCCGGTGTTCGTGGTGTTCCTGGCGCAGCGGCTGCTCACCGTCGCCTGGCTGCCTCGCGGTGCGGACGGGCTGCGTCCGCTCGTCTCCCGCTGGGACGCCGGGTGGTACCTGAGGCTCGCGGAGGGCGGTTACGCCTACCCCAACCTCGGGACCGGCGGTCGGCCGCTGGGGAGCAACCTCGCCTACTTCCCACTCTTCCCGTGGCTCGTGCGCCGGGCCGGCGACACCGGGCTGCTCTCACTCACCCAGGCGCTGGTCCTGGTGTCCTGGCTCGGTGGGCTGCTCGCGGTCTGGGCCGTCTTCGCCGTGGGTCACGCCCTGTACGGCCGCGGGGTGGGGATCGCGCTGGCCGCGCTGTGGGGCATGGCACCGGCCTCGCTGACCCTGACCATGGGCTACCCGGAGGGCCTGTTCACCGCGGCCGCGGCAGCGGCGCTGTTCTGCCTGATCCGGCGGCGCCCGGTGTGGGCGGGCGTCTGCGCGGCCGTCGCCGGCCTGCTGCGCCCGACCGCCGTCGCCGTGATCGCCATGGTCGGGGTGTACTTCCTGGTCGAGCTCGTCCGCTGGATCGCCGCCCGCCGGTTCCGGGGACCCACCGCCGGCGAGCAGCCGAGCGAGCCGGGCGCCGGCGGGCGCCCCCCCGGCCGCGCCTTCTTGGGCGCTGTCCTCTCCACCCTCGGGCTCGGCGCCTTCCTGGTCTACGTCGGGGTCCGCACCGGCGAGGTGCTGGGTTACTTCACCGTGCAGAGCCAGTGGGGGCAGGAGACCGCCGGCGTCGGCGACTACTGGCGGGGCATCGAGCGCGGGCTGTTCGAGTCGCCGTCGGCGACGCTGATCCCGGTGACCATCGCGGTCTGCCTGGGCTACCTGCTGTTGTTCGGCCTGATCGTGTTCGACCGCCGGCTCGTCTGGGCCAGCGTCTACGCCGCCGGTGTGCTCGCGCTCAGCCTCACCCACATCACCTTCCAGCACGTCTACGCGCGCCAGCTGCTCCCGGCGTTCGTCCTGCTGATCCCGCTGGCCCGGATCCCCGTCCCGCGGGCCGGGGCGGTCGCGGCACTCTCGATCGGCAGCATCGTGATGGGCTGGGGCAGCGCCCAGTTCCTGCTCGCCGCCGGGTCGGGGCTCTGACCCGACGCTACGGCGCCAGCCGCTCGACCACCCAGTCGATGCACCGGGTGAGCTGGCTGATGTCCTCCGGGTCCACGTTGGGGAACATGCCGATCCGCAGCTGGTTGCGGCCCAGCTTGCGGTAGGGCTCGGTGTCGACGATCCCGTTGGCCCGCAGCGTCGCCGCGATGGCTTTGGCGTCGACGCCCTCGAAGTCGATCGTCGCGACCACGGGGGACCGGAACTCCGGCGCCACGAACGGGACCGCGTACGCCGACTCGTCGGCCCAGGCGTAGATCCGCTTGGCCGAGTCCGCGCTCCGCGCCGCGGCAAAGCTCAGCCCGCCCTGGCGGTTCAGCCACTGCAGCTGGTCAGCGAGCAGGTAGAGGGTGGCCAGCGCCGGGGTGTTCAGCGTCTGGTTCTGCCGGGAGTTGGTGATCGCCGTGGTCAGGCTCAGGCTGTCGGGGATCCAGCGGTCCGAGGCAGCGATGCGCTCGGCCCGCTCGATCGCGGCGGGGGACAGCAGCGCCAGCCACAGGCCGCCGTCGGAGCCGAAGCTCTTCTGCGGCGCGAAGTAGTAGGCGTCGGTCTGCGCGACGTCGAGGTCGGTGCCGCCGGCCGCGGACGTGCCGTCGACGAGCACCAGCGCGCCCGGGTCGGCGCCCTCGATCCGCGCCACCGGGGCGAGGGCGCCGGTGGAGGTCTCGTTGTGCGCCCAGGCGTAGGTGTCGGCGCCGGGAGTCGCCTCGGGCAGGGTGGCCGACCCGGCGTCGACCTTGGTCACGCTGGGGGTGTCCAGGTGCGGCGCGGCCGTGGCCGCGGCCGCGAACTTGGCGGAGAACTCTCCGAAGGCCGCGTGCGCGCTGCGCCGCTCGATCAGGGAGAACACGGCGAGATCCCAGAACAGGGTGGAGCCGCCGTTGCCGAGCACCACCTCGTAGCCCGCCGGCAACCGGAACAGCTCGGCCAGCCCGGCCCGGATCTCGCCGACCAGGTCCTTGACGGGGGCCTGGCGGTGCGACGTGCCCATCAGGGTGGTACCGGTCGCGGCCAGGGCCGCCACCGACTCCGGCCGCACCTTACCCGGGCCGCAGCCGAACCGACCGTCGCCGGGCAGCAGGTCGCGGGGGATGGTCAGCGTGGTCACGAGGGCCGATTGTGCCACGCTTGCGCACGTGCACGAGTTGTTTACCGAGCGGGTGGATTACTCCGGTCGAGGGCTGCGGGAGGCCGATGTCCCGGCCGAACCGCTGCCCCTGTTCGGGACCTGGCTGGCCGACGCGCTGGCCGCCCGCGACGCCGGCCGGCTGACCGAGCCCAACGCCATGGTGGTGGCGACCAGTGTCGACGACCGCCCGCACGCCCGGACGGTGCTGCTCAAGGAGGTGGACGCCGACGGCTTCGTCTTCTTCACCAACTACGGCTCGCACAAGGGCGCCGAGATCGCCGCGAACGGCCACGTCGCCCTGCACTTCGGCTGGTACGCGCTGCAGCGGCAGGTGCGGGTGGAGGGCCCGGCCACTCCGGTCGCCCGCGCCGAGTCGGCGGAGTACTTCGCAACTCGGCCCCGGGGCTCGCAGCTCGGCGCGTGGGCGTCGGCCCAGTCCAGCGTGGTCGGCGCGGCGGCGGGCCGGGCCGCCCCGGAAGCGGAGGGGGCGCCCCGCGTAGCCCGCCAACACGGGCCCGGCCCCCCCATG
>CAXTVE010000116.1:0-8924 GCA_964247485.1 uncultured Propionibacteriaceae bacterium | reverse complement strand
ATCGTGGCCACCCTCGCCCAGCCCCGCCGGCTGCGCACCCAGCAGTGGGTGCTGCGGGCTATGGCCGAGGAGAGCTGAGACTGAGACGGCCCCCCTCCCGAGTTGTGGGGGGGGGGGGGGGGGGGGGGGGGGGGGCCCCCCCCCCCCCCCCCCCCCCCCCCCCCGGCGGCGGGGGCCCCCCCGCCCCCCCCCCCCCCCCCCCCCCCCCACACGGCGGGGTCAGGCCGGCTGCTTCTCGGCCGCCGCGGCCTCCAGATCGGCGATCACGATCTTCTTCATCGCGAACAGGGCCTGGCCGACGCGTCCCATTCCGGGATCGTCGCTGGACAGCAGCTCGGTCAGCCGGGTCGGCACGACCTGCCAGGACAGCCCGTAGCGGTCCTTGAGCCAGCCGCACTGGCCCTCCTCGCCGCCCTCGGTCAGCGTGTCCCAGTAGCGGTCGACCTCGGCCTGGTCGGCGCACGGGATCTGGAACGAGATCGCCTCGCTGAAGGTGAAGTGCGGACCGCCGTTCAGGGCAACGAACTTCTGCCCGTTGAGGGTGAAGTCGACCGTCATGGTCTGGCCGTCCCGCTCCCCGCCGACGTACGGGGTGGTGCCCTGCACGCTCGAGTTCGGGAAGACGTCGACGTAGAAGTTGGCCGCGTCCTCGCCCTCGGTGTCGAACCACAGGCAGGTCGTGAACTCGCTCATCTGCTCCTCCTCGGGTGAGTGTCGATCTGACCGTAGGACTCCCGCGACGCGAGGAACTCATCGGCTTAGGTTGAGGTCATGACCGAGATCTCGTTCGTCCGCGGGGACATCACCGAGCAGTCGGTCGACGCGATCGTCAACGCGGCCAACCACAGCCTGCTCGGCGGGGGCGGGGTGGACGGCGCGATCCACCGGCGCGGCGGCCCGGAGATCCTGGCCGAGTGCCGCCGGCTGCGCGAGACCCGCTATCCCGACGGGCTGCCGACGGGCGAGGCGGCCGCGACCACGGCGGGTCGGCTGCCCGCTCGCTGGGTCATCC
This sequence comes from uncultured Propionibacteriaceae bacterium, assembly GCA_964247485.1. GTDB lineage: Bacteria > Actinomycetota > Actinomycetes > Propionibacteriales > Propionibacteriaceae > Microlunatus. The sequence continues at coordinate 7,912 of CAXTVE010000116.1, read as the reverse complement.
ACACCGTGGGCCCCACGTGGGCCAAGACCAAGGACAAGTCCGGGCTGCTGGCCGACTGCTATCGCAACTCCCTTGCCGTCGCCGACCGGCTCGGCGCGCAGAGCGTCGCCTTCCCGGCGATCTCCGCCGGGGTGTACCGGTGGCCGATGGCGGACGCGGCCCGGATCGCGGTGACGACCGTACGCGACACGGCGACCGCGGTGCGTGAGGTGCGGTTCGTGCTGTTCAGCGACACCGCGTACGCGGCCTTCACCAGGCAGGGGTAGTCCCGGGGCCGGTCTACGCCGCGGCCGGCACCCAGCCCAGTCGGCGAGACAGCTCCGCGCTGGCGGTCCGGACCGCCTCACCGAACTGGTGCACCCGGGTCGGGTCGAAGCGGGACGAGGGGCAGGTCCACAGGACCGCCGCCACGCAGTCGCCGTCGGCCCGGAAGACAGGCGCGGCCACTCCGTGGCCACCGGGGACCCGCTCCCCCGCGCTGACCGAGTAGCCGCGGCGGCGGTCCTCGGCGACAAGGCTCTGCAGCACCTCGCGCTCGGTCAGAGTCTGCGGCGTGATGGCGGTCAGCGGGATCTCGGCCAGGTAGCGCTGCGCGTCGTCGGGATCCATCCCCGCCAGCAGCGCCCGGCCGGCTGCACCGGCGTACAGCGGGGACACCTGGCCCCGCTCGATGACGTAGCGGACCGCCTGCTGGCAGTCGATCCGCTCCCGGAACCGGGCCTGGTTCGCCTCGCGCTCGATCAGGTAACAGGTCTCGTCGAACTGCTCGACCAGGTTGCGGATGACGGGCTCGGCCAGTCCCCACAGCGAGTTGTGGGTGTGCAGCAGCTCGCCGAGGGAGGACAGCCGCGGGCCGACCTCGTAGCGCCCGGTGATGGATGACTGGTGGACCACGTCCAGCGCCTGCAGCTGGCTGAACAGCCGGCTGACCGTGCTCTTGTCCATACCGGTGTCGCGGGCCACCTCGCGCACGCTCACCCCGTGCTCGACCCGGGCCAGCTCCTCGAGCAGGGTGATCACCTTGACCGTCACCCCCCGCTGGTCGACCGTCGACCGACCCTCGATCACCACGAGTTCCTCCTTGCCCGGCGGCGTGCCGCAACTTGGGCTACCTTGACGGGAGCGAGACGCCGTCTCAACCTATCAGTCGATAGTTGGCACGGCTGGCAGCCAATCCAAGCATCTCTACCCAGAATGGAGCAGCCGGTGTCGATCGTGCTGCCGTGGTTTCGGCTCGGCTACGTCATCCCGCACCGCCACACCGACATGGACGGATACCAGTTCGCGCGGGTGGCGCCCGACGGGATGATGCTGGTCACCACCCAGCTGGACCTGGCCGGGTACGAGCCGGAGGCCGTCGAGGCCGAGCTACCGCGGCTGACCGAGGGCATCGACGTGCTCGCCGGTCGTACCGACGCGATCGCCATCTCGGGCGTGCCGCTGGCGGCCGCGATGGGTCGGTCCCGGATGCTCTCGTTGCTGGACGAGGCGGGCACGCGGTCCGGTCGGCCCTGCTCGACCGACCTGGAAGCTCACCTCGCCGCCCTGCACAGCCTGGGCGCCCATCGGATTGCCCTGGCCACGCGGTGGCCAGCGGCCCTCAACCAGCGGATCATCGACTACCTGGCCGAGGCCGACGTCGAGGTCATCGGCGTCGCGTCCCGGCCGCGGGACCTGGAGCGGAACAAGGCGGCCGGGCCCGGCGACGACCACCAGCTGGCTCTGCGCCTCGGCCGCGAGGTGTTGACGGCGACCCCCGACGCTCAGGCCCTGCTGCTGCCCGGGGGGTTGTGGTTCGCGATCTACGCCGCCCCCGTGCTGGAGCGCGAGTTCGGCGTCCCCGTGCTGCTCAACATCACGGCCACCGTCTGGGCGGCGCTCCGCAACCACGCCGGCGGACTGCCCCAGCCGGTCCCCCCGGAATCGGGCCGGCTGCTCGCTTCGTTAAATCTGGCGGATGTCTAGCCGAATAGCGATCAAGCCGTTACGGTGTGCTCAGTAAGACACTGTCTTGTTCAGGTCACCGGTGATCATCGGTCAACGGTCCCTATGGAGGAGCTGCTCGTGCCGGCCGAGACCCTGACGTTTCGCCAGTTCTTCGAGGACGCGGTGGCCGAGGTCCCGGACGAGCCGCTGCTGATCTGGGACGACGAGCACATCAGCTACGCCGAGTTCAACGCTGCTGTCGACCGGGCCGCCAACGTGTGGCACGGTCTCGGCGTCCGCCGCGGCGACCGGGTCGCCTTCATGGCCGACAACAAGCCGGAGTTCCTGTACGCCTGGCTCGGTCTGGCCAAGATCGGCGGCACCCTGGTGGCCATCAACACGGGGTTCAAGGCCGCGGAGGCCGGGTACGTCCTGCAGCACTCCGAGGCCCGGTTCGCCGTGGTCGACGAGCACCGGCAGGAAGTGTTCGCCGACGCGGCTCAGGGCGCACCCAGCCTGGCGGTGACCTACTGCTTCCAGCCCGGTACCGCGCTGCCCCACTTCACGGCGCTGATGGACCAGGCGGAGCCCGTGGCGCCGGCGGTCGAGGTCTCCCCCGACGACGTGATGAGCTTCATCTACACCTCGGGGACGACGGGCCGGCCGAAGGCGGTGATGCAGCCGCAGCGCAACTTCGTGCTCACCGGCCAGGCCTACCCCACCTGGATGAGGATGGAGCGGGGCGACCGGATCTACGCGTGCCTGCCGCTGTTCCACATCAACTCCCAGGCCTACTCGATGATGGGGGCGATCGGTGCCCGGGGGGCGATCGTGCTGGCGCCCCGGTTCAGCGCGGGCCGGTTCTGGGATGACATCCGCCGGCACCGCGTCGCCGTCTTCAACTTCATCGGCGCGATGACGCTGATCCTGTCCAAGAAGGAGCCCGACGCGACCGACCGGGACCACGCGGTCAAGGTCGCGTACGGCGTACCCGCCCTGCCCGGCGACCTGCGCGACGAGCTGGAGGCCCGCTACGGGATGCGCATCGTGTCGGGGTTCGGGATGAGCGAGACGACCTTCGGCCTGCTGGAGCCGTTCGACGAACGCCGCCGCCCGGGCGCGATGGGGTTCCCGCGGCATCATCCGGACCCCGCCGTGCCGCGGACCCAGGCCAAGATCGTGGACGAGCGCGGGGTCGAGGTGCCGGACGGCCAGTCCGGCGAGCTGGTGCTGGCCGGGCCGGCCCTGATGCTCGGCTACTTCCACGATCCGGAGCGGACCGCCGAGGCGCTGCGGGACGGGTGGCTGCACACCGGCGACATGGCCCGGCGGGAGGGCGACGGCCAGTTCTTCTTCGTCGACCGGATCAAGGACATCGTCCGCCGCCGCGGGGAGAACGTGGCCTCGCTGGAGGTCGAGAACGTGATCGACGACCACCCCGACGTCCTCGAGTCGGCCGTGATCGGTGTGCCGTCGGAGCTGACCGACGAGGATCTGCTGGTCTTCATCGTGCCCCGGCCCGGGTCGGTGCTGGACTTCGCCGCCATCGGGGCATGGGCCGACGAACGGCTGGCCCGGTTCAAGGTGCCGCGGTACTACCAGCAGATCGCGGCCCTGCCGAAGACCCCCACCCAGAAGATCGCCAAGCACCTGCTCAAGGCCGACGTCGACCTCGGGAAGGGATACGACCGTGACCTCACGACCACCCGCCACTGACGCCGCGGAACCAGCCGGGCCTGATCTCGGCAACCCGCTGCTGGTGGACCCGATCCTGGCCGAGGGACCGGTCGCGCTGACCATGGACCGACGGCTCGACCTCGTCGGCTCGGTGGTCATCGCCGCAGTGGGGGTGCTGGTCCTGCTGCTGGCGTTCAGCTACCCGACCCCGGCCGTGGTCTTCGATGCGATCGGCCCGATGGGCTTCCCCAAGGTGATCGGGTTGTTCCTCCTCGTGGGCGGCGCCGTCCTGTCGGGCAACACCGTGCGCAAGATGCGGCAGTCCGGTCGGTGGGCGGCCGAGGAAGGCACCGAGGACGAGCCGGAGCACCCGTCGTCCGCCCGGCGGGCTCTCCTGGTCATGGCCGGCAGCTTCGGCTTCCTGGCGCTGCTGCCGGTGGTCGGCTTCGAGATCGTGATGCCGGTCGGCATCGCGCTGGCGCTGTGGGCGCTGGGCTACCGCACCTGGGCCCGGCGGGCGATCGTCGGCGTGGCGTTCACGGTCTTCGCCTTCGTCGTGTTCGGCGTGGTCCTCGGCGTGCCGTTGCCGCACGGCCTGCTCGACGGCCTGCTGCTCCGGCTCGGCCTGGTGTCGTTCTAGGACGGGGGGCGTACGCGACGATGGACATCTTCCTCCACGGACTGAGCGACTTCGGCGGGGCGATGGGCGCCGGCGTCGGCATCCTCTTCGACCCGTACCTCTGGGTCGCCATCGCCATCGGCTCGGTGATCGGGGTGATCGTCGGCGCGCTCCCCGGCGTGGGGACCACGCTGGCGTACGCGCTGATCCTGCCCTTCACCTACCAGCTCGACATCATCACCACGATCGTGCTCCTGATGTCGATCTCGGTGGGCTCTCAGTACGGCAACAGCATCCCGTCCATCCTGGTCGGGATCCCCGGCTCGCCGGCGGCGGCGCTGACGGTGCTCGACGGCTTCGCCCTGCACAAGCGCGGGCAGAGCGGGCTGGCGCTGGGCATCGCCTTCGTCGGGGCCGTCTCCGGCCAGGTCGTATCGATCCTGTTCTTCGTGGCCGCGATCATCCCGCTCGCGGGGCTGGCCTACTTCTTCCTGCAGCCCGAGCTGTTCTCGCTCTACCTGTTCGGCCTGGTCGCGATCGTCAGCCTGACCGGCCGCAACGTGCTCAAGGGCCTGCTGGCCGTGGGGCTCGGGCTGATCCTCGCCCTGGTCGGGCTGGACCCGGTCAACTCCACCCAGCGCTTCACGTTCGGCATCCCCTGGCTGCGGAACGGCATCGACACCACCATCCTGGTCATCGGGTTGCTGGCCATGAGCGAGCTGTTCCGGCAGCTGCGGCAGAACTTCCAGTGGTCGGACGGCGGAGGGTCGTTCTCGGCCAAGTTCCCGCGCGTCAGGGAACTGCTCGCGGTCGCCCCGGCGATGCTGTCCGGCACCGTCGTCGGCACGGTGGTCGGGGCCATCCCCGGGGCGGGGACCACGCCGGCCGCCATGATCGCCTACCAGAACGCGCGGGTGATGTCGAAGCACCCGGAGAAGTTCGGCAAGGGGGCTCCGGACGGTATCGCCGCGAACGAGGCCTCGCAGAACGCGTCCAACTCCGGCGAGCTGATCCCCACCCTCGGCCTCGGGATCCCCGCGAGCGGCTCGATGGTGCTGCTGCTGGCCGCCCTGTCGCTGAACGGCTTCGTGCCCGGCCCGTACCTGGTCCGGGAGTCACCACAGCTGTTCCACGCGGTGGTGGCCGGCCTGCTCGGCTCCTCGGTCTTCATCATCATCACCGGCTGGGCGATGTGCCGGGTGATGCTCCGGCTGCTCACCATCAACCGCTCGGTGGTCATCGTGCTGTCCATGGCCACGGTCGTCGTCGGGGTGTACTCGCTGAGCTATCGGGTGCTGGACGTCACGCTGTGCTTCGGCGCCGGGGTCGTCGGCTACTTCATGATGCGCTACGGCTACTCGACCGCGGCGGCCTCGCTCGCGGTGGTCCTGGCCGGTGGGTTCGAGGCCACCCTGCGGCGGGGACTCAGCGTCTTCGACAACGACCCGGCCCAGTTCTTCGGCCGGCCGATCGTCCTCGTCATCCTGACCCTCGCGGTGCTGTTCCTGGTCCTGGGCATCCGTCGCACCGTGATGTTCGCGCGGGCCGAACGACGTCTGTCCGACCGGCCCTTCGACGCCGACGAGAGCCCGCCGGCGACAACCGGGGCCGGCCCCGTGCCCGTCGAACCAGACCTGCTCTCGCCCAGCGACCCCGCCCGCACCCTCAGCAAGGGCCTTCGCGCCCCGGATCAGGAGTGACCATGACCGCCTCGCCCGCCCCGATCGGCGTGGTGCTCGCCCAGTACCCGCCCGATGAGCGGGACCGCCGCGTCCAGGCCGTACAGGCCGCGGCCCCCGCCGGCACCGAGATCCGCTTCTACGAGATCGCCAGCTCGGTCTACCGGAAGGGCCTCACGGACTACCACCGGTCGCTGGTGGCCCCGCTGGTCGCCGAGGTGTCGGCTCGGGCGGCGGCCGAGGGCTGCGGCGCCGTCGTCCCGTACGGCACCCTCGACCTCGGGATCGAGGAGAGTCGGCACGTCGTCGACATCCCGGTGATGGGTCCGGGCCGGACCGGTACCCATGTCGCCGCCACCCTGGCCAGCCGGATCACCGTGCTCTGTTACGACGAGGCCCATGTGGTCATGTTCCGCAAGCTGCTGCCGGCCTGGGGGATCACCGACCAGATCACCTCGATCCGGCCTGTGCACGTGCCAATCACCGAGATGGCGGTGCGGGTGGAGGAGCTGCGTGAGCGGTTCGTCGCCGAGGCGCAGGACGCGATGGCCACCGAGGGGGTCCAGCTGATCCTGCCGCTGGGCATGACCATGGTGCCGGTGCTGCTCTCTGCCCCGGCCCTGGCCGCGGACATCGGCCTGCCCGTCCTGGACCCGCTGTCCATCACCCTGCACGTCGCCGGCGGGCTGGCCGCCGGACAGGTGACCAACAGTCGCGTCGCCTATCCCCGGGTCGAGCTCTAACGGTACGGATCCCGACCAATCCGATCCTCACCGCGAGGAACGAGCAAGGAGGCTCAGCATGACAGCACGAAACGTGACCCTGAGGTGGGCGGTCGGGCTGGTGGCGATCATCACCATCGCCGCCGGATGCTCGGCCGGCGGCGGCAGCCCGGCGGGCTCCGCCCCCCCGGCGGGGAACGAGACGCCGGTGATCACCGACGGTAAACTGCAGCCGCTCGGTGACGGGTTTCCCTCCCAGCCGCTGTCGTTCGTCGTGGTCGACGAGGCCGGCAGTGACGACGGCATCTACGCCCGTCAGCTCGTGGAGGCGGCCCAGCGCATCTCACCGGTCGATCTCAAGGTGCTCGACCGGCCCGAGTTCGGCAGCACGTATGGAGCCTGGGCGGCGCTGGACTGGGCCAAGGACCAGCGCGGCGGCGACCAGGGTTACCTGTCGGCCGTGGTGACCCTTCCCGGTTCCACGATCGACCTGCTCACCACGCCGGTCGCCCAGGAGCTCGGCGCGTCCATGGAGTCCCTGAACACGGTGCTGCTCACCGAATCGGTGCCGTACGTGATCGTGACCCGCGCCGACGCCCCGTGGGGCGAGAGCTTCGAGGAGATGCTGGCCTACGCCAAGCAGAACCCTGACCAGGTGCGCTACATCTCCCGCGGGCCCGGGGCCGGTCCGGACCTGGCCATGAACAACTACACCAACCTTGCCGGGGTGAAGCTCAAGACCAGCGTGGGCGGCTCGCACAGCGAGATCAACACCGCCATCGGGGCCGGGGCCGGCGACATCGCCGTCACCCTGCCCGGCGCAGCGTCGCCGTTCATCCAGGACGGCAAGGTGAAGCTGCTCACCTGCACCGGCAACGCCAACCCGTGCGCCGCGAACTGGGGCACCGAACAGCCGAACGCTGCCTCGGTGGTGCAGGGCATCACCAATGACCCCTGGGGGTCCAACCGTGGCCTGGTCGCGCCGACCGACATCCCGGAGTCCCACCGGCTGTGGCTGGCGGCCCTGATCGACCAGGCCAGGCAGGATGAGGGGTTCGTCAAGGCCCGGCAGTCCATCCCCGGCGTCGGCCTGGCCGCACTGGACAAGGCGCAGGCCCTCGAGCTGCAGAAGTCGGCGTACGACACCGCGTACGACATCCTCGAGGGTCTCGGGCAGCTCGCTCCCGGCGTCGAGCGCCAGTAGCCACCGGCGGGGGGGGGGGGGGGGGGGGGGCCCCCGCCCCCCCCCCCCCCCCCCCCCCCCCCCCCCCCCCCCCCCCCCCCCCCCC
>CAXTVE010000115.1:0-8929 GCA_964247485.1 uncultured Propionibacteriaceae bacterium | reverse complement strand
CCTCGGCGGCGCTCACCCGGCGGGGGTCCGGCCCGCCCGGCGCGGCGGGCACCCGACGAGCGGCCAGCACGGCGGGGCGCGGCACGGTCTGCGCCGGACCAGCGACCCCGACGACCACCACCGAGTCCGGTTCGACGGCTTCGACCCAGCCGACCACGTCGGTGGCCGAGCCGCCCGGACGGCGCACCCGGATCACCCAGCGCTCACCGATGCGGGCGTCCCGCACGAGGTCGGACATGCCGTCCACCCTCTCGCAGGCCGACCTGCGGGGCGGCGGCTGGGGAGAAGCGGGATACTGGAGGCCGAGACGGTAGCGAGCTAGGAAGGACATCCGTGACCTACGTCATTGCGCAGCCCTGTGTGGACCTCAAGGACCGGGCCTGCGTCGAGGAATGCCCGGTGGATTGCATCTACGAGGGCAAGCGGATGCTCTACATCCACCCGGACGAATGTGTGGACTGCGGAGCCTGCGAGCCGGTGTGCCCGGTCGAGGCCATCTTCTACGAGGACGACACCCCGGAGGAGTGGAAGGAGTACTACGACGCCAACGTCAAGTTCTTCGACGACCTCGGCTCGCCGGGGGGCGCGGCCAAGATGGGCGTGATCGAGAAGGACCACCCGATCGTCGCGGCGCTGCCCCCGCAGGAGCACGACGAGTGAGCCTGCCGGCCGTCCGGCTCCGTCGGTCGGCCTCGCTGCCTGACTTCCCCTGGGACACCCTGGCGGGCGCCAAGGCCCGGGCCTCGGCCCATGCCGGCGGCATCGTCGACCTGTCGGTGGGTACGCCGGTCGACCCCACCCCGGACATCGCCCAGCGGGCGCTGACCGCGGCGGCCGACAGCCCGGGCTATCCGTTCACCGCGGGCACGGCCGCGCTGAGGGCGGCGATCGCCGGCTACCTGAGGCGGCGCTGGGGCGCGACCGGGCTCGCCCCGGAGGCGACCCTGCCGGTGATCGGCACCAAGGAGCTGGTGGCCTGGCTGCCGACGCTGCTCGGGCTCGGGCCGGACGACCTGATCGTCTACCCGACCGTGGCCTACCCGACGTACGCGGTCGGGGCGGCCCTGGCCGGCTGTCGGGCGGTGGCCGCCGACGACCTGGTGGCGCTGGGCGATGCTCGACCGGCCCTGGTCTGGCTGAACTCCCCCGCCAACCCCAGCGGGCAGATCCTGGACCGCGCCACCCTGGCCCGGCGCGTGGCCGCGGCCCGGGAGCGGGGCGCACTCGTCGCCGCCGACGAGTGCTACGGCGAGTTCGGCTGGGACGCGGAGCCGGTCTCGGTGCTGCATCCGGACGTGCACGGCGGTCGGCTGGACGGCGTCGTGGCCCTGCACTCGCTGTCCAAGCGGTCGAACCTGGCCGGTTACCGGGCCGGCTTCGTCTCCGGCGACGCCGAGGTGATCGCCGAGCTGCTGGAGGTGCGCAAGCACGCCGGCATGCTGGTGCCGCTCCCCGTGCAGGAGGCCATGATCGCGCTGCTGGACGACCAGGAGCATGTCGAGGTCCAGCGGGAGCGCTACCGGCGGCGCCGCGCGCTGCTCCGGCCGGCCCTGGAGGCATACGGCTTCCGGATCGAGCACTCGCAGGGCTCGATCTACCTGTGGGCGACCCGGGACGAGGACAGCCGGGCCTCGGTCGCCGCACTGGCCGAGCTCGGCATCCTGGTCGCCCCCGGCGACTTCTACGGCGCCGCCGCCGCCCGGCACGTCAGGGTCGCCCTGACTGCGACCGACGAGCGCATCGCCGCCGCGGCGGAGCGCCTCGTCGAGCATCGGGTGGGAGACGAGCACTAACGAACGGTGATCTCGACCCGCTTCGCGCTGGCCGCCGGGGTGGCGGCGGTCCACTCCGGCAGGTCGAACTCGCCGGTCTGCCACACCTGGTCGCCGACCTGCACCGTGGTCACGCCGTAGTACTTCGCGTTGGCCACGGCGTAGTGCGCGTACGCCCAGGCCAGCCGGGTGCTGCGGGCGTCGACCCGCAGCGACGCGTCGACCGTCTCGGTCTTGACCCGGCCGAAGGTCCGGCTCAGCGACGCAGCCAGACGCTGCGCGTCGCCGGGGGCGTTGGAGCGGTCCAGGCAGCGGAACCCGCCGGGGGAGTGGCCGGTCAGCGTGCTGGCCAGCACCCGGGCATCGGATTCGTGGTCGCGGTAGGCCTCCGGGTAGCCGCTGCGCTGCACCGCCTGGGCGACGTCGTTGATGTCCCCGGTGCGCCAGCCCTTGATCTTGACCAGCGCGTCGTAGAACTTCCCCGTCGCGTAGTAGGGGTCGCGGAGCTGCTTGCGGGTGCCCCAGCCCTGGGACGGGCGCTGCTGGAACAGTCCGACCGAGTCGCGGTCCCCGTAGTCGAGGTTGCGGATGCCGGTCTCCTGATAGACGGTGGCCAACGCGATGGAGGCCGCCCGGGGCGGCAGGCCGCGACGGACCGACACCCCCACGATGATCGACGCGAAGTGCGCCTGGTCGAGGTCGATCGCCACGGCGTGGTCGTTCGCGGTCGCTACGCACCGCTCAGCACCGGGGATCGGCGCGGTCGCGCCGCGGCTGCCGAGGTAGGCCACCGCCCCGACGCCGAGCGCCGCCAGCACGGCCAGGACGAGGGCCATCACGCCGGCCGCCCGGGCCGTGTCGGAGGCCAAGCGGGTCAGTTCTGGTGCAGCGCGGCGTTGAGCTCGACCCCGCGACCCTCGCGCCGGCGGACCTCGATCGTCCCGCTGACCGAGTTGCGGAGGAACAGCAGCCCGCTCGACCCGGACAGGGTGCGGGCCTTGACCACCTGGCCGCCCGGCAGCGTGACCTTGGTGCTGGCCGTCACGTAGAGCCCCGCCTCGACCACGCAGTCGTCGCCGAGCGCGATGCCGATGCCGGCGTTCGCCCCCAGCAGGCAGCGCTCACCGATGGCGATCACCTCCGTGCCGCCACCGGACAGGGTGCCCATGATGGAGGCGCCGCCGCCCACGTCGGAGTCGCGGCCGACCACCACGCCGGCCGAGATGCGGCCCTCGACCATGGACGTGCCCAGGGTGCCGGCGTTGTAGTTGACGAAGCCCTCGTGCATCACGGTGGTGCCGGCGGCCAGATGGGCACCGAGGCGGACCCGGTCGGCGTCGGCGATCCGGACCCCGGGCGGCAGCACGTAGTCGACCATCCGCGGGAACTTGTCCACCCCGTACACCGTGACCGCGCCGTGCCGGGCGCGCAGCCGGGTCCGGACCAGCTCGAAGCCCTCCACCGCGCACGGCCCGAGCGAGGTCCACACCACGTTCGGCAGGCAGTCGAAGATGCCGTCCAGGTTGATCGTCCGCGGCGCGACCAGGCGGTGGCTGAGCAGATGCAGGCGCAGGTACGCGTCGGACGGGCCCGCCGGCGGGGTGTCCAGATCGACCTGCACCCGGACCACCTCGGTGCGCACCCCCCGCGGTTCGTCCCGGCGGACCGCGTCGGTCAGGTCGCGGGGGGCGTCCTGACGGGTGGCGGCACCGAGGGCCGGCGAGGGGAAGTAGGTGTCCAGGACTCCGGCCTGGTCGTGCACGGTGGCCAGACCCCAGCCCCAGGCCGGGCGGGACGGGTCGGCGGGCGCAGTCTCGGTGAGCACGGCCGGGTCAGTCACGACGGCGAGACTACCGGCCCGGCCTGTAGGGTGCCGGGCGTGACGGACGGGCTGGACCTCGGCGGTGACCTGGTCACGCTGCTCCGCACCCTGATCGACATCGAGTCGGTCAGCGGCAACGAGACGGGCATCGCCGACCGGGTCGAGGCGGCCCTGCGCGGTTGTGCCCACCTCGCCACCACGCGGACCGGCAACGTGGTGGTGGCGCGTACGGAGCTGGGCCGGCCCGAGCGGGTGGTGATCGCCGGTCACCTGGACACGGTGCCGATCGCCGCCAACGTCCCGTCCTGGGTGAGCGAGGAGAGCGACGGGCTGCGGGTCTGGGGACGGGGCGCCTGCGACATGAAGGGCGGAGTCGCGGTTCAGCTGGCCGCCGCCGCCGCGTTGCCGGCGCCGAACCGGGACGTGACCTGGATCTTCTACGACAACGAGGAGGTCGAGGAGTCGCGGAACGGGCTGCGCCGGTTGGCCGCCGAGCAGCCGGACCAGCTGGCCGCCGACTTCGCCGTGCTCTGCGAGCCGACCAGCGCCGGCGTCGAGGGCGGCTGCCAGGGCACGCTGCGTGCCGAGGTGACGCTGACCGGTAAGGCGGCGCACTCGGCGCGGGCGTGGATGGGTGCCAACGCGATCCACGACGCGGGCGCGGTGCTGCAGCGGCTGGCCGCGTACCGGCCGCGCCGGGTCGACGTCGACGGGTTGACCTACCGCGAGGGCCTGAACGCGGTCGGGATCACCGGCGGGATCGCCGGCAACGTGATCCCTGACCGGTGCGTGATCGAGGTCAACTACCGCTTCGCCCCGGACACGTCGCCGGAACAGGCGGCGGACCACGTACGCGCGGTGCTGGACGGGTTCGACGTCGCGGTCACCGACGTCGCGGCCGGCGCCCGCCCCGGGCTGGACCGGCCGGCCGCCGCCGACTTCCTGGCCGCGATGGGCGGCCGGGTCAGCGCCAAGTTCGGCTGGACCGACGTCGCCCGCTTCGCCACGCTGGGCATCCCGGCGGTCAACTTCGGACCGGGGGACCCCAGCCTCGCGCACGCCGACGGCGAGTTTTGCCCGGCCGCGGACCTCGACACCTGCCGTGACGGGCTGGTCCGGTGGCTGAGCTGACCGGGCCGGAGCCCGGGCGCTGGCAGGTCGAGGGTCCGGTCGTCCGCGGGGACCGTACCGCCCAGCCCTCGACCACCGACCAGCGGCTGCTGGAGAGCCGCGGCGAGACCGACTGGGTGCACTCCGACCCATGGCGGGTGCTGCGCATCCAGTCCGAGTTCGTGGACGGCTTCGGGACGCTGGCCGAGCTGGGTCCGGCGGTCAGCGTGTTCGGCTCAGCCCGGACGCCCCGGGACCACCCGCTGTATGCGACCACGGAGCGGCTGGCCGCTGAGTTGGTCCGGGCGGGGCTGACCGTGATCACCGGCGGCGGGCCCGGCGCGATGGAGGCGGCCAACAAGGGCGCCGCGGAGGCCGGCGGGGTGTCGGTGGGGCTGGGCATCGAGCTGCCCTTCGAGTCCTCGCTCAACCCCTACGTCAACCTGGGCATCAACTTCCGCTACTTCTTCGTCCGCAAGACCATGTTCGTCAAGTACGCGCAGGGCTTCGTGGTGATGCCCGGCGGCTTCGGCACCCTGGACGAGCTGTTCGAGGCGCTGACCCTGGTGCAGACCCGCAAGGTGACCGGCTTCCCGGTGGTGCTGTTCGGCTCGGACTACTGGGGCGGGTTGGTCGACTGGTTCCGGGGCACGGTGCTCGAGCGGGGCGCGATCTCCGCGCGGGACCTCGAGCTGTTCACCGTCACCGACGACGTGGACGAGGCGGTGGCCGTCATGACGTCCGGCCGGTCGAAGGGGCCCGCACCGGCGCGCCCCGAGTAGGCCGGCCCGTCCGTGGCGCGTGACAGCATGGGCGCATGGAGTGGTTCATCGCCGCGATCGCCGTGGCGGCCCTGGGCGTGGCGGCGATGGCGGCGGCCGGAGGGATGGGGCAGATGAGCACCGACCCGGTGCACGACACCTACCGCCAGGACCTGCCGGAGGGCCCGCTGACCGGGAACGACATCCGGCGGCTGCGGTTCGGCGTCACGCTGCGCGGCTACGCCATGGGCCAGGTCGACGACGTGCTGGAGCGGCTGGGCCGGGAGATCGCCGAGCGCGACGCCGAGATCGCGGCCCTCCGGGCCGCGGCCCCCGGGGGGCCGCGGCGGGCCGCGGTGGCCGGGGCGGGCGCCGCCGTGCCCCGATGAGCGTCCGGCTCGAGGTCGCGACCGAGATCGCGGCGCCGCTCACCCGGGTCTGGGGCGAGCTGGTCGACTGGCCCGGGCAGTCCCGCTGGATCCCCTTCACCACCGTGGACATCACCACCCCCCACGACACGGGTCTCGGCGTACGCGCCGCCGCCCTGTCCGGCCGCTGGCTCGGTCGGCTGCCCGTGGGCCTGCTCGACCGGTTCGTGGTGGTCGGCTGGACGCCGCCGGCCACCGTGGGCGGGGTTCAGCGGGCCGAGCTGGAGGTGCTGCACCTCGGTCCCTACTTCACCGGTCCGGGGGTGTTCAGCCTCTCCGGACGCGGGACCGACCCAGCTGGGGGGGACGCCCCCGGTCGGGCAGGACCGCGGACCCGGGTGAGCTGCGTCGAGCTGTTCGACCTGCCGGGTGGCCGCCTGCTCGAGGCGCCGGTCGGGCTGCTGACACCGCTCATGCGCGCCGGGTTCGGAATCAGCCTGCGTCGCCTCGCGGCGGTCTGCGAGCGGTGAGCGTCGAGCTGCGGGCCGGACCCGACGGCCGACCGCGCTGCTCCTGGGCGCTCGGCGCGCCGGAGTACATCGACTACCACGACACCGAGTGGGGCGTGCCGGTGACCAGCGTCCCCGGCCTGTTCGAGCGACTCAGCCTGGAGGCGTTCCAGTCCGGCCTGTCCTGGATCACCATCCTGCGCAAGCGGGAGGCCTTCCGGGCCGCGTTCGTAGGCTTCGACCCCGAGCGGGTGGCCCGCTTCGACGCCGCCGACGAGGCCCGGCTGCTGGCCGATCGGGGGATCGTCCGCAACCGGGCCAAGATCGCGGCGACGCTGGCCAACGCCCGGGTGGTCGTGGACCTGGGCGAGGACTTCGCCCGGATGGTCCTGCGCCACGCCGAGCCCGACCGTCCGCGCCCGACCGGCGACGGTGACGCCCGGACCACCTCGCCCGGGTCCGTCGCCATGGCGCGGGAGCTGAAGGCCGCCGGCATCCGGTTCGTCGGCCCGACCACCGCGTACGCGCTGATGCAGGCGGTCGGGCTGGTCGACGACCACCTGGCCGGGTGCTGGGTGACGCCTACGCCGAACTAGGCGAGCAGGGCGTCGAGCTTGGCGTAGCCCTCGTAGACGCCGACCTCCATGCCGCTGCTCAGGATGGCGTCCCGGGCCTCGAGCGAGTCCACGACCGCGACCGTGCTCAGCCGGGTCCGTCCGTCCCCGAGGTCGACGAAGGTCATGGTCTCCATGCTGACCCCGTCGGGCATGCCCTCCCAGGTGAAGGTCCACACGATCCGCTCGTCCGGTCGGACCTCGTGGAACGAACCGTAGAAGCGGGCGACCTCCGCACCATCGACGAGCGCGGCGTAGCGGTAACCCCCGCCGGTGCGGGCGTCCCAGCTGTCGAGCTTCATCTCGGTGCTGTCCGGTCCGAGCCACCGGGTCACCAGGTCTGGTTCGGTCCAGGCCCGGAAGACCCGGTGGGGCGGTGCGGCGAAGTCGCGCGTGATGGTGATGGTCGGCATGGCCGGGTCGGCCTCGATGGTCGTGCCGCCGGGGTCGGTGGGCAGGGTGACGGTGGTCATGGAGCAGCTCCTCTCTACCGGGGGGGGGGGTTGGGTTCCTCGTCGAGGTCGCTTAGCAGGGCGTCGAGCCGGCGGAAGCGCTCCTCGGCCTGTCGCCGGTAGCGCTCGATCCAGCTGGTCATCAGGTCGAGCACCTCGGCTTCCAGATGGCGGGGCCGACGCTGGGCATCCCGTTGGTGGGTGACCAGCCCGGCGTCCTCCAGCACCCGCAGGTGCTTGGAGACCGCCTGGATGGACATCGGATGAGGGGCGGCGAGCTGACCGACCGTCGCATCGCCGACGGCCAGCCGGGCGACCAGGTCGCGCCGGGTGGGATCGGCGAGAGCGGCGAAGACCCTGGACAGCTGGTCCTCGGTCATTCCGCCTCCTCGTTGTTCAACCGTTTGGTTGATAACTAACGTACTTGGACCAGCAGCCGCTTGTCAACCATCTAGTTGAACAAGGCTAATGCGCCTGTCCGGCCGGGGATGCGGGATAATCGACGCAGTACTCGGCCACTACAGATTGAGGATGCGCAATGGCTGCTATGAAACCGCGTACGGGTGACGGCCCTATGGAGGTCACCAAGGAGGGGCGTGGGATCGTCATGCGGGTTCCGTTGGAGGGCGGCGGTCGGCTCGTGGTGGAGCTCAACGCCGACGAGGCGGCCGAGCTCGCCGGGGCCCTGCAGGAGGTCGTGGGCTAGCGTCGGAGGTCGCTGCCGACCCGGTCGCTTCCGCGGCCGGGTCTTTCTCTGCCCACTCCGAGATCGGGAAGGACCTGATGGCACTGCACCCGTCCAGCCAGGCCGTCGACGAGATCCTGGCCGGGGCCGGGCTGCCCGGGCGGGTACGGATCCTCGACGAGCCGGCCCCGACCGCGGTCGCGGCGGCCGAGCAGATCGGCTGTCCGGTCGGGGCGATCGCCAACTCGCTGGTCTTCGCGTCGGCGGACGACGAGCCGGTCCTGATCATGACCAGCGGCGCGCACCGCGTGGACCTGGACCGCGTGCGCACGGCGTACGGGCTCGACCTGCGTCGGGCGCCTGCCGACTTCGTCCGCACCCACACCGGTCAGCCGATCGGCGGCGTCGCGCCGGTGGGACACCCGCAGCCGCTCCGCACCTTGGTCGACCGCGCCCTCGCCGCGTACGACGAGCTGTGGGCCGCCGGCGGCATCCCGCACGCCGTCTTCCCGCTGAGCTATCCCGATCTCCTCCGGCTGACCGGCGGCACCGAGGCCGACGTGGCCTGACGACTCAGCCGCGGAGGGCGCGCTGCACGTCCGCGTCGGTGAGCTGGGCGAAGTCGACGTACGCCTGCCCGACCGCCCCGAAGCGGCGCGGGACGAGCGGGCAGATCACCGCGTCGGCGGTCGCCCGCAACCCGTCCAGGGCCGATGCCGGGGCGACCGGGACCGCCACGGCGATCCGGGCCGGCTCGAGGCCGCGCACCGCCGCCACCGCGGCCTGCATGGTGGAGCCGGTCGCCAGTCCGTCGTCGACCAGCAGCACGTCGGCCC
>CAXTVE010000114.1:0-8982 GCA_964247485.1 uncultured Propionibacteriaceae bacterium | reverse complement strand
GGCCAGCAGGTCGCGTTTGTACCCCTCGGCGCCGGCCTCTACCGACCGGAGCTGGACGCGGCGGTCCGGGCCTGGTCGGCCTCCGACCCAGAGGTCCGCACGGTGCAGGCCCGGATCGACGCAGCCCGGCTGGCGGCCCTGCAGCAGGTCTGGCGGCCACACGTCGCCACCGACGCCGAGGCCCGGACGGCCGCACTGCTGCCATACCTCGTCGCGGTGGGGGCGGCGAGCGTGACGCCGCCGGTCGAGGCCGGGGAGCTGGCGAACGTGTTCGCAATGCTGCTCCCGCTCGTGCCCTGAGCATTCCATACCGTATGGTATGTTGGACGGGAGCGAGAGGGGCTGAGACTGATGTTGCCCGAGCCGGTGTGGCCGGTCGTGGTGCTGGCCGCGATCCAGCTGGTCGACGGGCTGCTGTGCCTGCGGCCGGCCCCCTTCGTCGCGCGGTGCCTGGAGAACGTGCGTTTCCCCCGCCGCTTCTGGGGTCTGCTCAGCCCGCTCAAGTTCGCCGCCGCCCTCGGGCTGCTGGCCGGCATCGGTGTTCCCTTCCTCGGCCTGGTGACCACGGTCGCCCTGGTGCTCTACTTCGTCGTCGCGGTGGTCATGCACGTCGCCGCGCGGGACCTGGGTCGGGACCTGTTCGTCAACGCGACCGGCATGCTGGCGGTCTGCGCCGCGACCCTGGTGGTGTCCTTCCTGCGCTGAGCCCCGAACGGCCGGTCGACGGGTTAGCCTGTCCTCGGCTCGGGGACTGCCGCTTCACCAGGAGCACCCCATGCGCTGTGTCCCCGCCCGGCTGCGCCGGGCCCTCGGGCTGATCACCGTCCTCGCCGTTGCCGGGTCCATCGGCGCCGTCGTCGCGCCGGTGAGCGCCGTCGCGGCCCCGGACCAGCGGCTGGCCCGTCGGATCGACACGGTGATGGCAGATGCCCGGGTCCAGCGGGCCCGGTCCTCCGCCGTGGTGCTCGACGCGGCCACGGGGGAGCGGCTCTACAGCCGCAGCGGCGCCGCGCCGCGGATCCCGGCCTCGAACACCAAGATCCTCACCGCGGCGGCCGCCCTGGAGACGCTCGGGCCCGACTTCACCTTCCACACCGACGTCTACCGACGGAACAAGGTGGTCGACGGGGTGCTGGGCGGCCGGCTCTACCTGAAGGGCTACGGCGACCCGACCAGCCGGCAGTCCGACTACGCGGACCTGGCCCGCAACGTCCGCCGCGCCGGCATCACCCGGGTCGACGGACCGCTGACGGTCGATCCCACGTACTTCGACAGCACCCGGTACAACCCCACCTGGTCCAAGGCGTACGCCGACGACTCCTACGCCGGGGAGATCTCGGCCCTCACGGTCGCGCCCGACGCCGACTTCGACTCGGGCACGGTCATCCTGCGGTACTCACCCGGGCGGCCCGGCCGGCCGGCCACCGTGACCACCATCCCCGCCGCGGCGAAGGCGTACGTGCGGATCGAGAACACCACCCGCACGGGCGCCCGCGGGAGCGGCTCGACCTTCTCCGCCCGGCGCTCCTACGGCAGCAACACCATCTCCGTGTCCGGCCGGGTGGCGGCCGGCCGCAGCTACGGGTACTGGCAGATCACCGTGCACCGGCCCGAGCTCTACGCGGCCGCGGTGTTCCGGGCCGAGCTCGCCAAGGCGGGGGTGCGCGTGACCGGCCCGACGCAGGTCCGGGCCACCCCGTCCGACGGCCGGGTCCGGGTGGCGCGGGACCGCTCGATGCGGCTGGCCCGCCTGCTCGTCCCCTTCATGAAGCTGTCCAACAACATGCACGCCGAGCACCTGACGAAGACGATGGGCCGGGAGCAGAGCGGGTCGGGTAGCTGGGAAGCCGGGCTGGCGGTGACCCGGTCCTACCTGCGCCGGATCAAGGTCCCGGTGGACGACCTGCGGCTCCGCGACGGCTCCGGGTTGACCCGGAGCAACCGGATCACCGGCCAGGCCATGGCCACGCTGCTGTACAAGGTGCGCCGGGAGCCGTGGTTCGACACCTTCTACGCCTCGCTCCCGGTCGCCGGCAACCGGGAGCGGATGGTGGGCGGCACCCTCCGCAACCGGATGAACGGCACCCGGGCCGCCAACAACGCCCGGGCCAAGACCGGCACGCTGACCGGGGTCACCGCGCTCAGCGGCTACGTCACCGGCCGGGACGGGCGGAGCTACGTCTTCGTGATGCTCAGCAACTACCGGGGGTCCACCCCGCGGCCGGTCGAGAACACGTTCGTGGTCACCCTCGCCGGGTGGCGCTGACCCCGGCAGGTAACTTGGAAGCCGACGTCAGGAGGTGGCGATGGCCACAGCGCAGCAGCCCAGCTCGCTGTTCGAGCTGAAGTTCCCGCAGTCGGTGGGGATCTACAACACCTACGCGGAAGCGCAGAAGGCCGTCGACTACCTGGCCGACGAGAAGTTCGAGGTGCAGAACCTCGCCATCGTGGGCACCGAGCTGAAGTCGGTCGAGCGGGTGCTGGGTCGGCGCAGCTGGGGCACCGTGATCCAGCAGGGGGTGCTGTCGGGCATCTCCACCGGGCTGCTGGTGGCGCTGGTGATGCTGATCTTCACCCGGCCGGCGAGCTTCCTGGCCCTGATCCTGGTCTCGCTCGCCATCGGCATCGTGCTGGGCATCGCCTTCGCCGCGGCGGCGTACGCGATGAGCCGGGGTCAGCGCGACTTCACCTCGATCACCCAGACGGTGGCCACCAAGTACGAGGTGCTCTGCGAGCACAAGCTCGCCGCCCAGGCCCGGGAGATGCTGCTGGGGCTGCCCGGCGCACGGGCCGCCGCCTTCGAGTAGCCCCCAAGCCGGCAGGCTGTTTACAACGTAAACCCCCAGGGTTTACAATGTAAACACGACCGATCGCCGAGCTCTCGCCCGACGGTCGGGCACTACCCGCCGCAGAGGGCGGCGGGATAGCACGAGAGGAGACCGCTCATGGGCGGCTTGGAGATCATTGGTGTCATCATCGCGGGCATCATCATCGGCCTGCTCGGCAAGTTCATCGCCCCGGGCGACAAGGACAACATCCCGCTCTGGCTCACGATCCTGTGCGGAGTCGGCGGCGTCATCCTGGGCTGGTTCATCTACACCGCGTTCGGCGGCAACGGCAGCCCGGGCGTCGACTGGACCCGCTGGCTGATCGCCATCGCGGTGGCGGTGGTGCTGGTCATCATCGCCTCCACCCTGACCGGCCGGAACAGCGCCCGCACGCGCCGGACGCTGTAACGAAGCCGGTCCACCCGGGTTTGGTGGGCCCGTCCGCTCTGGGGCGAGCGGGCGGGCCCATCAGCCCGGTGACCGCGGGCTGACGGCGTCGGGGGACGTCAGAGCCACCGGTTGCGCTTGAAACCGATGTAGAGGCCGATCATCACCACGGCGATCACCCCGAGCACGACGAAATAGCCGTTCTCCGTCCGCAGCTCGGGCATGTTCTCGAAGTTCATCCCGTAGATCCCGGCGATCATCGTCGGTACGGCCACGATGGCCACCCAGCTGGAGATCTTGCGCATGTCCTGGTTGTCCGCGACCGCCGCCCGGGCGAGCCCGGCCTGCAGGATCGAGGTCAGCACCTCGTCGAACGCCGCCACCGCCTCCCGGGCCTCGGTGTGGTGGTCGGCCAGCTCGCGGAAGTACGCCTTCGCCTCGGGCGGGATCACCGGCAGCTCCCGGGTGGCCAGGCGCAGCAGCGGGGCGCCCAGCGGCATCACCGACCGCTTGAACTCGATCAGCTCCCGCTTCAGCTGGTAGACCCGCTCCACCTCGTGCTGGCCCTGCCGGGAGAAGACCCTGGTCTCCACCTCGTCCACATCGTGCTCGAACTCCGCCACCACGGCGAGGTAGTCGTCGATGACCTTGTCGCAGATGGCGTAGAGCACCTCCGACGGCCCCCGGCTCAGCCGGTCCGGGTCCGCCTCGAGGATCCGCCGCAGACCGCTCAGCTGCGCGTGCTCGCCCCGGCGGACGGTGATCACGAAGTGGTCGCCGAGGAAGACCATCACCTGACCGGTGGCCACCACCTCCGAGGTCTCGGTGAGCTGCTCGTGGTGCACGTAGGCCACGGTCGAGATGACCACGAACAGGTCGTTGTCGAACGTCTCCAGCTTGGACCGGGTGTGACCCTCCACCGCATCCTCGACGGCCAGCGGGTGCAGGTCGAACTGGGACGACAGCGCCATCAGGTCGGCGTCGGTGGGGTCCTTGAGCCCGAGCCAGACGAACCCCTCGCCGGCGTTGGCGAACCGGGCCGCGGCGGTCAGGCTCTCGGCCGGCCGGCGGATGCCGTCGACGTACCAGGCCCAGGCGATGACCGAGCTGGAGGACGGGCCGGGCGCCGGCGTGGGCACCAGCGACACCTGGCGCCGCCGGACCTGGGGAAGGGTGGGCAGGTAGCGGCGCTGCGGCGTCGCCGTCACGGCGGGGACCCGGTGCCCGAGCCGGCCCAGACCTGCGCCATCCAGGCCTCGACATCGGCGCTGGTGCGGGGGAGTCCGGCCGAGAGGTTCTCGCACCCGCTCTCGGTGATCACCACGTCATCCTCGATCCGGACGCCGATGCCGCGTAGGGCCTCCGGCACCAGCTCGTCGTCGGCCTTGAAGTACAGGCCGGGCTCGACGGTCAGCACCATCCCGGGCTGCAGGGTGCCCTCGCGGTACCGCTCCCGGCGGGCCTGCGCGCAGTCGTGCACGTCCAGCCCGAGGTGGTGAGACGTGCCGTGCACCATCCAGCGCCGATGCTGGCCACCGTCCTCGGCGAGCGACTCCTCGGCCGTGACCGGCAACAGGCCCCACTCGTGCAGCCGGCGGGCGAGCACCGCGACGGCGGCGGCGTGCACGTCGGAGAACGTCGCGCCGGGGCGGGCCGCCTCGATCCCGGCCTGCTGGGCCTCGTAGACCGCGTCGTAGACCATCCGCTGCGCGTCGCTGAAGCGGCCGTTCACCGGCAGCGTCCGGGTCACGTCGGCGGTGTAGAGCGTGTCCAGCTCGATGCCGGCGTCCAGCAGCAGCAGGTCCCCGTCGCGCACCTCGCCGTCGTTGCGGATCCAGTGCAGCGTGCAGGCGTGCTCGCCCGCCGCGGCGATGGTGTCGTAGCCGATGGCGTTGCCCGCATGGCGGGCGTGCAGGCCGAAGACGCCCTCCACCCAGCGCTCGCCGCGGCCCCGGCGGACGGCCTCGGGCAGGTCCGCCACCACCGCCGCGAAGGCCTCGACCGTGCGGCGGCAGGCCTCCCGCAGCTGCTCGATCTCGAAGGGGTCCTTGGTCAGCCGGAGCTCGCTGAGCGCCTGGGCGAGCTCGGCGTCGGGGGACAGCTGGCCCTCCTCGCGCGGCTCCTCGGCCGGGCGGACCTCGGCGAGCACATCGGCCACCGCGGCCTCCAGGTCGACCGGCAGCACCCGGATGCGCAACGTGTCGGCGTCCTTGCGCAGGTGCTCGGGCAGGTCGTCGACGTCGGCGCAGGAGATGCCGCACAGGGCCGCCATCTCCGCCAGCGACGGCCGCCGCCCGACCCAGAACTCACCGAAGCGGCTGTCGGCGTAGAACTCCTCGGAGTCCCGCGGGGCGCGCGGCTTGATGTACAGCGTGGCGTCGTGACCGAGGTCGGTGGGTTCCAGGACCAGCACCGCATCGGGCTCGCGGTCGGTGCCGAGCCCGGTCAGGTGGGCGAAGGCCGAGTGCGGGCGGAAGCGGAAGTCGGTGTCGTTGCTGCGGACCTTGAGGCCGCCGGCGCCGACGACCAGCCGCTCGCCGGGGAAGGCCCTGCTGATCGCCGCCCGGTGCTCGCGGGCGGACTCGGCGGCCGGCAGCTGGTCCGGTCGGCCGGTCGGGTAGGGCGCCCAGCCCTCGGCGATGAAGGCCCGGAAGGCGTCGGAGAACGGCACCTGCCGATTGGGCAGCGCCGGGCGCTCGTCACTCATGCCACCATTATGGTCCGGCCGCTCGCGCCCGGCCGGGGTCGATAGCCTGCGGGGGTGACCCAGGTGTACCTCGTCCGGCACGGTGAGACCGAGTGGAGCCTGAGCGGGCAGCACACCTCGGTGACCGACCTGCCCCTGACCGGGAGCGGCGAGGACAAGGCCCGGCTGCTCCGCGGCTACCTGGACCCGGCCGCCTTCGGGTTGATCTGGTCCAGCCCGCGGCAGCGGGCCCAGCGCACGGCCGAGCTCGCCGGCTTCACCGGGGCGTACGCGCCGCAGATCGAGCCGGACCTGGCCGAGTGGGCGTACGGGGACTATGAAGGCATCACGACCCACGAGATCCGGGCGCGGTTCGATCCGGACTGGCTGATCTGGACCGGCCCCACGCCGGGCGGGGAGTCGCCGGAGCAGATGCGGGCGCGGATGGACCGGCTGATCGCCAAGATCCACGCCGCCGACGTGGAGCAGGCCATCCTCTTCGGTCACGGGCACGCGCTGCGGGCGCTCACCGTGGCCTGGCTGGGCCTGGACCTCCGCGCCGGCGCCCAGTTCGAGCTGCACACCGGGACGATCTGCGTGCTGTCGGAGGAGCGGGACGGGCAGACGCTCGAGCTGTGGAACGCGCCCGTGCACGAGCTGGCCAGCTGACCGCGGCGAGGACTAGGCCCGAGCGTGGGCCTCGTCCTGCTGGCCGACCACGTCCGACTCGGCGAGGAGTCGGCGCCGGGCCGTCCAGAACAGTGCCACCGCGAGCCCGGTGGTGCCCAGGATGACAGCCGCCATCGCCACGCCGTCGCCGTCGTCGAGCGCGCCGACCAGGGGTGAGACGAACCCGCCGACCAGGAACTGACCCGCGCCGAGCAGGGCGGCCGCCGCGCCGGCGATCGACCCGTGCCCGCTGAGTGCGATGGCCGGGGCGTTCGGCATGGACAGGCCGGCGGCGGAGACGATCACCGCGAGCGGCAGCAGGAACCCGGCCAGCCCGCCGAACCCGGTGATGGTGGTGGCCAGCAGCGCGCCGGCCCCGGCGACGGCGATCAGCACGGACGCCGACATCACCCGGACCGGTCCGAACCGGGCGACCAGTAGGGGGTTCAGCTGGGTCATCGTGACCAGGCCGAACGCGTTGGCGCTGAAGGCGATGCCGAACGCCTGCGGGGACAGCCCGTAGCGGCCCTGCAGGATGAACGGGGCGCCGGCGATGTAGGCGAACAGGGTGGCGAACATCAGTCCGGCGACGGCGACCATCACCAGGTAGGTGGGGTCGCGGAACAGCAGCCGGTAGGAACCGAGGGTGCCGCGTACGGTTCCGGGACGGCGGCGGGCCGGCGGCAGGGTCTCCGGCAGCGCCCGCCAGGCCAGCACCCACAGGGCCACGGCGATGACGGCGAGCACCACGAAGATGCCCCGCCAGGAGGTGAACGTGAGCAGCGCGCTGCCCAGCGAGGGGGCGAGGATCGGCGCGACGCCGAGCACCAGGATCAGCCGGGACAGCAGCTGGGCGGCCCGGACCCCGGTGAACAGGTCGCGGACGATGGCCATCGCGACGACCGCCACCGCCGCCCCGCCGAGGCCCTGCAGCACCCGCGTGACGGTCAGCAGCTCGACCGACGGCGCCAGGGCGCAGAGCAGCGACATGGCGGCGTGGGCGGCCAGCCCGATCAGCAGCGGGCGGCGGCGGCCGAACGCGTCGGAGAGCGGACCGATCACCAGCTGACCCAGGCCGAGGCCGAGCAGCAGGCCCGTGATGGTCAGCTGGGCCTGCGCGTCGGTGGCGCCCATGTCGGTGCTCAGCTGCGGCAGGGCGGGCAGATAGGTGTCGATGGTCAGCGGCCCGATGGCCATCAGGGCGCCGAGCACGACGACGAGCTTGAGGTAGCGGCGGCCGACGAAGGTCTCGCCGAGGGAGGTGCTGGGTGACCCGGAGGTCGGTGAGTCCAGGGCAGGATCAGCCACGGACGTCATGCGATCAGTCCTTCGAAACATGGTGTGCGGGGCTCACGACAGTGTGGCCAAGATCAAGATCTCGAGCCGGCGGAGATCGCCGTGGAGCTCAGCTCTCCTGGGCGGCAACCGGTGGTAGGCCGCTTTCATTCCCGGTCCGCGCCGGGAATCGGTGATCACTTAGGGTGGGGCAGGCGCCGCAGCGGACGGCGTACCCGCGGAGGTGAGAGCGATCAGGGCCGATCCCGGCGCGCAGCTGCGGCTGCTCGACCTGCAGGCGACCGACTCCGCGCTGGCTCAGCTCGAGCACCGGCGCCGGACCCTGCCCGAGCACGCCGAGCTGGCCCGGCTGCGGGCCGAGCAGACAGCGGTGGGTTCGGACCTGGTGGGCGCCGACACCGCGGTCAGCGACCTCGAGCTGGAGCAGACCAAGGCGGAGTCCGACCTGGAGCCCGTGCGGGAGCGGCTGGTGCGCAACCAGCGCCGGATCGCCGACGGATCGGTGGCCGACGCGAAGGCGCTGGCCTCGATGGTGGCTGAGGTCGACCACCTGCGGAAGCGGATCGGTGACCTCGAGGATGCGGAGCTGGAGGTGATGGAGCAACTGGCGGCCGCCGTTGCCGAGCAGAGCCGACTGCGGGCCCAGGCCGGCGAGCGCGCGGCCGCGGTGGCCGAGGTGGCCGGCCGGCGCGACGATCAGCTGGCGGCCCTGGACGTCGAGGTCGGCCGGCGACGAGAGGAACGGGCCGAGATCGTGCCGGGGGTGGAGGCTCCGCTGCTGGCCCTCTACGACCGGGTGGCGGCCAGCCACGGTGGCGTCGGGGCGGCCGAGCTGCGGGCCCGGCGGTGCACCGGCTGCCAGCTCGAGGTGAACGCGGCCGACCTGCGGGCCTTCGCCGCGGCGCCGCCGGACGAGGTGCTGCGCTGCGAGGAGTGCAGTCGCATCCTGGTCCGGACGCAGAACTCCGGGCTGTAGGCAGACTTCAGGTGCCTGTTCGCGAGGTGGGACTGCCCGGGGAGCTGCCGGCCGAGCTGGCTGCCGGGCTGGCGGCGATCCGCGCGACGCTGGAGGTGCCGGGCGAGTTCCCGCCCGACGTCGTCGCCGCGGCCGAGGCC
>CAXTVE010000113.1:5069-9014 GCA_964247485.1 uncultured Propionibacteriaceae bacterium | reverse complement strand
GTTGTAGATCTCGTCCTCGTCCCCGAGCTCGACCAGCTTGCCGAGGTACATCACGCCGACCCGGTCGGAGATGTGCCGCACCACCGACAGGTCGTGAGCGATGAAGATGTACGCGAGGCCGAGCTCGTCCTGGAGGCTCTCCATCAGGTTCACCACCTGCGCTTGCACCGACACGTCCAGGGCCGACACGGGCTCGTCGCAGATGATCACCTTCGGGTTCAGTGCGACCCCCCGCGCGATGCCGATGCGCTGCCGCTGCCCACCGGAGAACTGGTGGGGGTAGCGGTTGATGTGCTCCGGGTTGAGCCCGACCAGCTCGAGCAGCTCCTGCACCCGCCGGCGACGGCCGCCCTTCGGCACCACGTCGGGGTGGATCTCGAACGGCTCACCGACGATGTCGCCCACCGTCTTGCGGGGGTTCAGCGAGGTGTACGGGTCCTGGAAGACGATCTGGATGTCACGCCGCAGCTTGCGCATCGCCGCGCCGGTCTGGCTGTACATGTCGACGCCGTCGAAGGTCAGCTTGCCCCCGGTCGGCTCCTCCAGGCGCATCAACATGCGGCCCAAGCTCGACTTGCCGCACCCGGACTCGCCCACGATGCCGAGCGTCTCGCCCTTGTAGAGCTCGAAGGAGACCCCGTCGACGGCCTTGACGTGCCCGACCGTACGGCGCAGCACACCGGCCCTGATCGGGTAGTGCTTGACCAGGTTCTCCGCCTTGAGGATCACCTCGCGACTCATCGGATCCCTCCTTCCAGGCCCGAGGTGTTGACTCCGAGATCGTCACCGGCGATCTCGAGCACCTTGAGGTTCGTCTCGTGCTCGACCACCTCCGGGTCCTGGGTGACCTCGAGCTTCGGGCTGTGGGTCAGCAGCAGCTCGGAGAAGTGACACGCCGCGTACCGCTGGCGAGCGACCTCCCGCAGCGGCGGCGGAGGGTCGGTCCGGCACACGTCCTGGGCGTAGACGCACCGTGGGTTGAAGGGGCAGCCCGGCGGGATACGGGTCAGGTTGGGCGGCAGCCCGCCGATCGCGGCCAGCGTCTCGCCCTTCTGGTCCAGCCGGGGGATGGAGTCCAGCAAGCCCTTGGTGTAAGGGTGCCCGGGCTGGCGGTAGAGGTCGTAGACGTCCGCCTGCTCGACGATCCGCCCGGCGTACATCACCGCGATGCGGTCGGCGACGTCGGCGACCACCCCGAGGTCGTGGGTGATCAGGATCAGCCCCATCTTCCGCTCGTCCTGCAGGTCGGACAGCAGCGTCATGATCTGGGCCTGCACGGTGACGTCCAGAGCGGTGGTCGGCTCGTCGGCGATCAGCACCGCCGGGTCCAACGCGATGGCCACGGCGATCATGATCCGCTGGCGCATGCCGCCGGAGAACTGGTGCGGGAACGCCCTGACCCGCTGCCGGGCGGCCGGGATCTGCACCCGCTCCATGAGCTTGACCGCCCGGTCCTGGGCGTCGGAACGGTTCATGCCCCGGTGCTTGCGGAACATCTCGGCGATCTGCCAGCCCACCGGGAACACCGGGTTCAGCGAGGACAGGGCGTCCTGGAAGACCATCGAGATCTCCGGGCCGCGGATTTGCCGGCGCCGTTCCTCGGGCAGGGTCAGGATGTCGGTGCCGCAGTAGCGAACCTCGCCGCCGGTGACGAAACCGGGTGGGGTGTCGAGGATGCCCATGATCGCCTGGGCGGTGACCGACTTGCCGGATCCCGACTCACCGAGGATGGCCAGCGTCTCGCCCTCGCGCAAGCTGAATGACACGCCGTTGATCGCCTTGGCCACGCCGACCCGGGTCCGGAACTCCACGAAGAGGTCGTCGACCTCGAGCAGCATCCCGTCCTGGGGCTGCCACCTGTTCTTCTCGGTCAGGACGTCCGGCGCGGCGCGGCGCGGGTCGACCGTGTCGGTATGGGACACGTCTGGTCTCCTTGCTCAGCGGAGCTTCGGGTCGAGGGCGTCGCGGACCGCGTCGCCGAGCATGATGAAGGCGAGGACGGTCAGCGACAGGAAGATGCTGGGAAAGATCAGCATGTGCGGCGCCGCCCGGATCAGGCCGATGCCGGACGCCTCGGAGATGGCAATGCCCCAGGAGATCGCCGGAGGCTGCAGCCCGATGCCAAGGAACGACAACGTCGCCTCCACCGAGATGAAGGCGCCGAGGTTGATCGTGGACACGACGATCACCGAGGCCAGCGAGTTGGGCAGGATGTGCGACCCGATGATGCGCAGCGGGGTCGCCCCCAGGGCCCGGGCCGCCTGGACGTAGTCGTTCGGCTTCACCTGCAGCACCGAGGAGCGCATCAGCCGGGCTATGGAGGGCCAGCCGAGCAGACCCAGCACGAAGGCCACCTTGCCGACCACGAGGAGGAACGGGGTCTCCAGGTCGCTGGGGAAGATGTAGAGGAACAGAATGCCGCCCAGCAGCAGCGGGATGCCGAGGAAGATCTCCCCCACCCGGCTGATCACCGCGTCGATCCAGCCCCCCACGTAGCCGGAGATGATCCCGACCACCGATCCGAGCAGCAGGGTGAACAGGGTGGAGAAGAGACCGACCAGGATCGAGGCGCGGGCGCCGTAGATCGTCCGCGAGTACACGTCGTAGCCCTGGCCGTCGCGACCGAACCAGGCGTCACCGGAAGGTCTCTCGCGCGCCTTCGCCAGGTCCGCCACGTAGGGGTCCTTACCGGTGAACAACTGCGGGAAGAGTGCCATCACCACGAAGACCACGATGAGAGCCGCCGAGATCCAGAACAGCGGCCGGAAGCGGAGCTGGTCCCATACGTCGCTGCCCAGCGAACGGGCGCGCTCGGCCTGATCGGCGGCGGGTACCGGTGCCTCGGGACCACCCGTCGGATCGGTGGTGACGGTGATGGCCGAGTCGTCCTCGACCGTTCTGCTCTGGGAGATGTCAGTCATGGGAGATCCTCGGGTCCAGGAGGCCGTACAGCACGTCGACCAGCAGGTTGACGAGCAGGAAGATCAACACGAGACAGGTGACCGTCCCGACCACCGAGGTCCCGTCCTTCTGCCCGATGCTGCGGAACAGGAAGTTGCCGATCCCGTTGATGTTGAAGATGCGCTCGGTGACCACCGCTCCGCCCATCAGCGCCCCGACATCGATCCCGATGAAGGTGACCACCGGGATGAGCGAGTTCCGCAGGGTGTGGACTCCGACGGTCCGGCTGTTGGTCAGCCCCTTCGCCTTGGCCGTCCGGACGTAGTCGGCGCGCAGGTTCTCGGCCAGGTTCGCCCGCATCAGGCGGGCGATGTAGGCCACGGAGCCCGAGGCCAGCACGAAGGCCGGCATGATCAGCTGGAACCAGGTGCCCTGCGTCGCGGTCACCGGGAAGATGCCCAGCCGGATCCCGAAGATCAGCTGGGCCAGCCCGCCGATGACGAAGATGGGGATGGAGATCAGCAGCAGGGTGCTCACGGTGACCAGGTTGTCGATGAACTTGCCCCGCCGGATCCCGGCCAGCACTCCGGCGATGATGCCGATCACGGCCTCGATCACCAGGGCGAGAGAGCCGAGCTTCAAGGTGGTGGGCCAGCGGAGCAGCAGCTCCTCGGTCACCTTGTTGCCGAAGAAGTTCGTACCCAGGTCACCCTGCACCAGGTTGCCCATGTAGAGCAGGTACTGCACGACCAGCGGCCGGTCGAGGTTGTACTCCCGGCGGAAGTTCTCGATGTAGCCCGGCGGGCAGATGCGCTCCCCGCAGCGCCCCACCGTGGGGTCGCCCAGGGCGAAGACCGCCGCGTAGATGATGAAGGTGACCCCGATGATCACGGGGATCATCTGCAGCAGGCGACGGATGACGTACTTACCCATCCGAACTCCTCTCGTGGAACGCCGAAGAGCGGTCTTGGAGGTGAAACCTAGCGTTGGGGGGGCCGCCCGCGGGGCGGGGGGCGCCCCGCGGCGGGTGTGTGCGAGGGCGGG
>CAXTVE010000113.1:0-5059 GCA_964247485.1 uncultured Propionibacteriaceae bacterium | reverse complement strand
GAATCTGCGTCCTCGCGCTGCTCGTCGTTCTTCTCGCGATCATCGTCCGCCGCCCCCGGGGGGCAGGGGGGGCGCCCAAACGTCTAGTCGTTCATCGAGCTCGGCTGACTACTTGAGCTTGATCGCGGCGAAGTCCAGGACCCCGAACGCGTTGACCTGCACATTGGTGACCTTGTCCGACCAGACGGCCGTGGTCTTGTTGTACCAGAGCGGCGCGGTCGGGAAGTCCTCGGCCAGCAGGCCCTCGGCCTGCTGGTACAGGGCGTTGGCCGCTGCCGTGTCCGGAGCCGCCGCCGCCTGGGTCAGCAGCTTGTCGAACTCGGGGTTGTCGTACCGGGGCCAGTTGGACCCGGGGGGGAACGCGCCCTTGGCGTAGAGCGGGCTCAGGTAGTTCTCGATCGAGGGGTAGTCCGCCTGCCAGCCGGCCCGGAAGATGCCCTTGAGCTCGTTCGCGTCGATCTTCCTGTTGTAGGTCGCGAAGTCCACCGTGGGCTGAGCGACGCAGTCGACGCCCAGGGTGTTCTTGATCGAGTTGCAGACCGCCTCCGACCACGCCTTGTTGGGCGAGTCGGCGTTGTAGGTCATGGTCAAGGTGCCGTCGTAGCCACCGGCGGCGTCGAAGGCGGCCTTGGCCGCGTCCTTGTCGAAGACACAGGCTTCGCCGCAGGTGTCGGCCTTGTAGCCGTCCACGCCCGGGGAGACCCAGCCCGTGGCCGGGGTCCGGGTGTTGTTGAAGATCTGCTTCACGATCAGGTCGCGGTCGATGGCCCGGGAGATGGCCTTCCGCAGCGGGACATTGCCCTTGAGCTGCTCGTCCGACGAGGAGAACACGACCCAGCCCATGTTCAGCGACTCGCGCTGGGAGTTGCGGCCGTCGAAGTCGTTCTTGTAGGCATCGCCGACGAACTGGTCGTCGGGAATGTTGCTCTCGTCGATGAAGTCGAGGCTGCCGGCGACGGCGTCTGCATAGGCCGCCCCGGAGTCCTGGTAGACCCGGAAGGTCAGCTTGTCCACGTTGGCCGGCGTGGGACCGCTGTACTCGGCGAACTTGGAGAGCACGAATTCGGTGTTGCTGATCGTGTCCATCTTGAAGGGGCCGGCGCCGACCGGCTTCTTCTCGAAGGCCTTCGGATCGGCGAAGAAGGAGTCGGGCAGCGGGGCGAACGCCGAGTAGCCCAGCCGCACGGGAAGGTTGGACACCGGCCCGTTGGTCTGGATGGTGAAGGTCTTGTCGTCGACCACCTTGAGTCCGCTCAAGGTCTTGGCGGTCGGCTTCTCACCCTCACCGGGCGCGACCGCGTCGAAGCCCTTGATGGCGTTGTAGAAGTAGCTCCCGGCCTGTCCGTTGGTCTGGAGGGCGGTGTAGTTCCAGGCGTCGACGAAGTTCTTGGCCTTGACCTCGGTGCCGTCGTGGAACTTGTACGGCTTGAGCTTCACCGTGAAGGTGATGTTGTCATCGCTCTCGATGGACTCGGCGATGTCGTTCTCCGGAGCAGCGTTCTCGGTGTTGTACTTCACGAGCTTGGCCGTCATCGCGTCGATGATGTCGCCGCCACAGACCTCACTGGTCGCACCGGGAACCAACGGGTTCTCCGGCGTGCAGCCGGCGACGGTGATCTCGCCGCCCGCCTGACCGCCACCGCTGTCACTGGTGGCTGGGTCCGGGGTGTCCGCACCGCCCCCACCGCACGCTGCGAGCAAGGCCAGGGATGTGACCGCAGCCGCAGCCATTGCGCGAGTTTTAACGCGCATGGATGTCCTCCTCCAAGAAAAAAGCGCCCACGGCGCAAAAGGGCCGGGCGCTGACGCCGCCCGGCGTGGTTGAAACAGTTCTAGGCCACTCACTGGGTAACCGCAAGTCTTGTCGGGAAGCCCTCAGCGACACGCAACATGATTGTGACCTGAGAGTAGGTAAACGTGCGGTCCGCGCAGGTCTCAGCATCGTCTTAGGAGTCCGGCCCTGCTCCCGCAGCGACCGGCCTCGTCGCGCGGCCCCGGGACAGGCCACGCGTCCGGGAATGGCGCGGTGGTGCTAAGACCTGTGGAGAGGCGTGCGACGCTTCTCGAAGTCGATGGCTGTCCGGACAAACTATTCCCTTGCCGCGACCCGGCCGATCCACCGATTCCCTTGCCGGATCTTCTCTGCCTTGCCATGATCGAGGCGTGTCGCTTACCTCAGCCCCGGCCGCGGCCCGCGGGCCGAACGACGTCGCCCCCGTCGAGCCCGAGGTCGGCCGCCGCGACCTCGATCGCGGTTCGGCGGGTCTGGACGACATCTCCAAGGCCATCATCGAGCAGCTGCAGACCGACGGGCGCCGGGCGTACGCGCGAATCGCCACGGTCGTCGGGCTGTCGGAGGCCGCGGTCCGGCAGCGGGTGGCCCGGCTCGTCGACCAGGGTGTGATGCAGATCGTCGCGGTGACCAATCCCCTGCAGCTCGGCTTCACCCGCCAGGCCATGATCGGGCTCAAGGCCGAGGGCAACCTCGAGCCGGTGGTCGACGCGCTGCGGGCCATGGACGAGGTCGACTACGTCGTCATCACCGCCGGGTCCTTCGACATCATCGTCGAGGTGGTCTGCGCCGACGACGACCACCTGCTCGACCTGCTGAACCGGCACATCCGGACCATCCCCGGCGTCCGCGCCACCGAGTCCTTCGTCTACCTGAAGCTGGCCAAGCAGACCTATCAGTGGGGAACGCGGTAACTGTGCTGCGGCTGCGATCGCCGCTCCGGGAGTGCAGGAACCGATGACGACGTCGAGGACGGGAACTGGGGCGTGACGCGATGACGACGCCGGCAGCGGTGACGACCGAGCGGGGCGATCGACGATCGCCCGAGCAGCACCAGAACCTCTGGATGCACTTCACCCGGATGTCGGCCTACGCCGACGAGCCGGCGACGGTGATCGAGCGCGGTGAGGGCGCGTACATCTGGGACAACCACGGCAAGCGCTATCTCGACGGCCTCTCCGGGCTGTTCGTGGTCCAGGCCGGCCACGGCCGGGCCGAGCTGGCCGAGGTGATGGCCGAGCAGGCCCGCACCCTCGCCTTCTTCCCCATCTGGTCCTACGCCCACCCCAAGGCGATCGAGCTGGCGGACCGACTGGCCGCCGCGGCGCCCGGCGACCTGAACAAGGTGTTCTTCTCCACCGGCGGCGGGGAGGCGGTGGAGACCGCCTGGAAGGTGGCCAAGCAATACTTCAAGCTGATCGGCAAGCCCGCCAAGACCAAGGTCATCTCCCGGGCCATCGCCTACCACGGCACCACTCAGGGCGCGTTGTCGATCACCGGCATCCCGGGCTTCAAGCACCCCTTCGAGCCGTTGGTGCCGGGCACCTTCCGGGTGCCGAACACCAACTTCTACCGGGCGCCGGAGCAGTACGCCGGGGACGAGAAGCAGTTCGGGCTGTGGGCGGCCAACCGGATCGAGGAGGCGATCGAGGCCGAGGGTCCCGAGTCGGTGGCCGCGGTCTTCGTCGAGCCGGTGCAGAACGCCGGCGGTTGCTTCCCGCCTCCCCCGGGGTACTTCGAGCGGCTGCGGGAGATCTGCGACACCCACGATGTGCTGCTGGTCTCCGACGAGGTGATCTGCGCGTACGGGCGGCTGGGCACCATGTTCGGCGCGCAGAAGTTCGACTACGTGCCCGACATCATCACCAGCGCGAAGGGCCTGACCTCCGGCTACTCCCCGCTCGGCGCGGCCATCATCTCCGACCGGATCTTCGAGCCGTTCGGGGCCGGTTCGACCGTCTTCGCCCACGGCTACACCTTCGGCGGGCACCCGGTCTCCTGCGCGGTGGCCCTGGCCAACCTGGACATCTTCGAGCGCGAGGACCTGCTCGGGAACGTGAGACGCAACGAGAACGCGTTCCGGCAGACCCTGGAGCGGTTGCTCGACCTGCCGATCGTCGGCAACGTGCGCGGCGACGGCTACTTCTACGGCATCGAGCTGGTCAAGGACAAGACCAGCAAAGAGACCTTCGACGCCGAGGAGTCGGAGCGGATCCTGCGCGGCTACGTCTCCGGCGCCCTGTTCGAGAACGGCCTCTACTGCCGTGCCGACGACCGCGGGGACCCGGTGGTCCAGGTCGCGCCGCCGCTGGTCTGCGGCCAGGCCGAGTTCGACGAGATGGAACAGATCCTCCGGCACGTGTTCACCGAGGCCTGGACCCGCCTCTGACTCCAGTCGATCGGAGCATCGGGGTGCCCCGAAACCGGTCAGGAATCGAGAAGCGCCGTGGGCCGGGCCCGGCCTAGCGTGGCGGTCATGACAACCATCGACTCCATCATCCTCGAAGGACCGGACCCCACGGCCAGCGAGGCCTGCTACGAATCCGCCTTCGGTCTGGGCGACGTGATCAAGGTCCGCCGCACGTCGGCCGCCACGGACGGCTTCCGTGGCTTCTCGATGTCGCTCGTGGTGGCCCAGCCGAGCACGGTCGACAGCTTCGTCAGGTCCGCTCTGGACGCCGGCGCCACCGAGCTCAAGCCGGTCACGAAAAGCTTCTGGGGCTACGGCGGGACGATCCAGAGCCCCGACGGCACGATCTGGAAGCTGGCCTCGTCGGCCAAGCGGGACACCGGTCCGGCCATCCGCGCGGTCGACGACATCGTGCTGCTGCTGGGGGTCGCCGACGTCAGGGCGACCAAGGAGTTCTACGTCGGTCGTGGCCTCAGGGTCGCGAAGAGCTTCGGCAGCAAGTACGTCGAGTTCGACACCGCCGGCTCGAGGGTCAAGCTGGCGCTCTACTCCCCGGCGGGCCGCCGCGAAGGACGTCGGCGTCGCCCCGGACGGCACGGGGTCGCACCGGATCGTCATCAGCGGCGACGCCGGGACGTTCACCGACCCGGACGGGTTCGGGTGGGAAGGCGGGGCCGCGCGGGTGGGGTGAGGGGGGGCGGCCCCCGGCCCACCGACCCGTTGGCCGACTACCGTGCTGCCGGTGAGGCAGGGGTGCGCGCTGCTCGTCCGCTGGTTCCGGGGGCTGGGGCTGGCCGGCCTCGCGGTCCTGTTCGCCGGCTGCGGGGTCGGGCCCGCGGGCCGGCCGAGCACGGCGC
>CAXTVE010000112.1:2710-9043 GCA_964247485.1 uncultured Propionibacteriaceae bacterium | reverse complement strand
CTGCGGGCGGCCACGGTCAACTCGACCAACATCGACGAGTGGGACGAGGTGCTGGCCGACGTCCGCGCCGGCCGGGTCGACGTGCTCCTGGTCTCGCCCGAGCGGCTGGCCAACCCCTCGTTCGCCCGCCAGCTGCCCGACCTGCTGGCCGCCACCGGGCTCTTGGTCATCGACGAGGCGCACTGCGTCTCGGACTGGGGCTTCGACTTCCGGCCGGACTACCAGCGGCTGACCCGGACGCTGCTCGAGCTGGCACCGGGGACCCCGGTGCTGGCCACCACGGCCACGGCCAACCAGCGGGTGACGGCCGACGTGGCCGCCCAGCTCGGCACCGACACCGTCACCCTGCGCGGCTCGCTGGCCCGCGCCTCGCTGCGGCTCGCCGTGGTGCCGGGGCTGAGCGTGCTCGACCGCTACGCCTGGGTGGCCGATGCGCTGCGGCACCTGCCCGGGTCGGGCATCGTCTACGTGCTCACCGTGGCCGAGACCGAGCGGGTGGCGGCCTTCCTGCGCGAGCAGGGGCACGACGTGGCCGCCTACTCGGGTCAGACGGACAACCGGGAGGAGCTCGAGGACCGGCTGCGGGACAACCGGATCAAGGCGCTGGTGGCGACGTCGGCACTGGGCATGGGCTACGACAAGCCGGACCTGGCCTTCTGCGTCCACCTCGGGTCGCCGGCCTCGCCGGTGGCCTACTACCAGCAGGTCGGCCGGGCCGGCCGGGCGCTGGACGACGCGCTCGCCGTGCTGGTGCCCGCCGAGGCCGACGAGCGCATCTGGGACTACTTCGCCACCGCCGGCATCCCCGACGAGGGCCAGGTCGAGCAGGTGCTCGACGTGCTCGGCCGCGGCGAGGAGCCGCAGTCGCTGGTCGCGGTCGAGGCGGCGACCGGCGTGCGGCGCGGCCGGCTGGAGTCGATGCTGAAGATCCTTGCCGTCGACGGGGCCGTCGAGCGGCGGTCCGGCGGCTGGGTGGCCACCGGGCAGCCGTGGTACTTCGACGAGGCCAAGTGGGCCGCGTTGCGCCAGGTGCGGGCGGCAGAGGCCGACCTGATGCGGGCGTACGCGCACGGCCGCGGCTGCCTGATGGAGTTCCTGCAGCAGGCGCTGGACGATCCCGAGCAGCGGCCCTGCGGACGCTGCTCGGTGTGCACCGGCGAGCTGCCGGCGCCGGGGCCGCAGCCCGCCGTGGAGACGGTGGACGCGGCACGCCGGTTCTTCCGCGGCCAGGAGGTGGTCGTCGAGCCGCGCAAGCAGTGGGCGAGCGGGCTGCCGGACCGCAAGGGCAGGATCACCTTCCTGGCCCCGGGGCGGGCACTGGCGTACGCGGACGACCCGGCCTGGAGCACCGAGCTGGCCGGCCTGTGGCGATCCGACGGCGAGGCTCCGGCGGCGATCCTCGACGGGATGGTCGAGGTGCTGAAGCGCTGGTCGCGGTCGTGGGAGCGCCCGGTCGCCGTGGTCGCGATGCCGTCCCGCCGGTTCCCGATGCTGGTCGAGTCCGTGGCCCGGCATCTCGCCACCGTCGGCCGGTTACCGCTGGTCGAGGCCCTGGCGGTGACCGGGCCGCCGCCGAGCACTGACAGCTCCTCGGCCGTGCGGGCCAAGGACCTGCTCTACCGGACCACCCTGCACGAGGGCGTGGGATTCGACGGGCCGGTGCTGCTGGTCGACGACACCATCCGTACCCGGTGGACGCTCACCGTCGCCGGGTCGCTGCTGGCCGGGGCCGGCGCCACCGCGGTGCTGCCGCTGGCCATCCACCAGCTGCCGTGACCTCCGAGCTGTGAGGGGCGGGGGGCGGGGGGGGGGGGGGCGGCCCCGCCCCCCCCCCCCCCCCCCCTGACTGATCGCAGGAGTGGCTCGGTGCGAGTGACGGAGCTGAGCGGCGCCCGCCGCATCGTGGTCTACGGCGTCACCGGCTCGGGCAAGTCGACGCTCGCCGCCCAGCTGTCGGCAGCGACCGGCCTGCCGTGGCACGCCGTCGACGACCTGACCTGGCGTCCAGGGTGGGTCGAGGTGCCGCAGGAGGAGCAGCGGCAGCGCATCGAGGCCATCTGCGTCGGACCCGCCTGGATCCTCGACACCGCGTACGGGGCCTGGCGCGACGTCCCCCTGCGGTACGCGCCGGTGGTGGTGGGCCTCGACTACTCCCGCTGGGTGTCCCTGCCACGGCTGGTGCGGCGAACTCTCGCCCGGTGGGTTCGCCGGACACCGATCTGCAACGGGAACTACGAGAGCCTGCGCTCGATGCTCAGCCCGCGGCGCTCGATCATCAGCTGGCACTTCCGGTCCTTCCGGCGCAAGCGGGCCCAGATCCGGACCTGGGCCAGTGACCCGGCCGGCCCGCCGGTCCTGCTGTTGCGCTCACCCCGGGCCACCCGGGAGTGGCTGCGGCAGCTGACCGCCTGACGCCGCCTCCGGAGGTCAGGTGCCCTGGGGGGTCTCCGCGTTGAGCTGCCAGCCGAGCCCGTCGGTCAGTCGTTCGGCGGCGTCGGGGCCCCACGAGTCGTCGGCGTAGGTCTCGAGCTCCGGCGGCGCGTCCAGCAGCGGCTGAAAGGCGCGGAACGCCTCGGCCAGGCCGGCCGAGCTGGTGAACAGCGACCGGTTGCCGACCAGGACGTCGTGCAGCAGCGAGGTGTAGGGGGGCATCGACCCGTCGGCCACGTTCTCCAGGTTCAGCCGGGTGGCACTCTCCGCCGGCACCGGGTCGGGCCCCGGCTTCTTGACCATCATCTCGATCTCGATCGCCCCGTTGCCCTTGAGGTCGAAGGCCAGCACGTTGCGGCACTCGCCGGCCACGCGTACGGGGCCCTCGGGCGGGCGGAAGACCAGGCTCACCCGCTGGGCGCTGACCGCCATCTTCTTGCCGGTGCGCAGCAGGAAGGGCACGTCGCGCCAGCGGTCGGTGTCGATCCACAGCCGGGCAGCGACGTAGGTGTCGGTGGTCGAGTCGGGCGCGATGCCCTCGGTGTCGCGGTAGGACGCGTACTGCCCGAGCACCACCTCGGACGGGTCCAGGGGTCGGAAGGCGGCGATCACCGCCTCCCGCGCCGCCTGCAGGTCGTCGGCCGCCATGCTGGCCGGCGGCTCCATCGCCACCTCGGCCGCGACCTGGAACAGGTGGGTGACCAGCATGTCCAGCGCCGCTCCCGTCGCGTCGTAGAACTCCGCGCGGTCGTCGATGTCCAGCGTCTCGGGTACGTCGATCTGGACCTGGGCGATGTGCTCGCGGTTCCACGCCCCGCCGAACAGCCGGTTGGCGAAGCGGACCAGGTGCAGGTTCTGGGTCGCCTCCTTCCCGAGGAAGTGGTCGATCCGGTAGACCTGCTCCTCGTCGAAGGTCGCGTGCACCAGGTCGTCGAGCTCGCGGAAGCTCTCCGTGGAGGTGCCGTACGGCTTCTCGTAGACCGCGAGGGCGTTCTTGGTCAGCGAGTGCTCGGCGATGGCCTCGGTGGTCTTGGCGAACGCGGACGGCGGCACCGCGAGGTAGTGGATCAGCTTCGGACCCTCGCCGACCGCCTGTTCGGCCTCCCCGATCACCTCCAGCAGGCTGCCGGGGTCGTCCTTGGCAAAACCGCCGCCGGCAAAGAAGACGTGCTCGGCGAACTCGTCGAACCGGGACAGGTCGGCGTCCGGGGCGAACTCCTCGAGCGACTCGCGTACGCGGCCGCGGAAGTCCTCGTGGGCCACGTCGCCCCGGCCGTTGCCCACCAGCCGGAAGGGCTGCGGCAGCAGGTCGCGGGTGAAGAGCTCGTAGATCGCCGGCAGCACCATGCGTTTGGCGAGGTCACCGGTGCCGCCGTACAGGATGATCACGGTAGGTGCGTCAGGACGTTCCGGTTCGGGCACCGTCCAAGTATGTCGACGACGGGGCCGGAGCCGTACGCCGCCGGGCCAGATCGAGCAGGGCAAAGACCAGCGCGACCCCGATCAGCACGATCGTCGTCCGCAGGCTGACCGACAGGGCGTCCCGGTAGTCACCGCCGGAGTCGGCCAGCGCAGAGAAGAACTGGGCCAGGACGACGGCGACGCCGATGGCCGAGCCGACCCGCTGGGCGGTCTGCAGCATGCCCCCGCCGGAACCGGCCCGGCGCGGGTCCACCTCAGCCAGGGTCAGCGTGACGTTCGGGCTGATCACCAGGCCGCCGCCGAGCCCGGCGACCAGCAGGGCCGGCGCAAGCTTGAGCCCGACCAGGCCGTCCAGCCGCGGGACGAGCAGGTCGACCGCGATCAGCCCGATGATGACCAGGATCAGTCCGATCACCGCCAGCCGGCGCCCCGCCCGGGCCAGCCACCGGCCACCGAGGATGGAGGTGATGGCCGAGCCCACGGCGATCGGGGTCTGGGTCGCCCCGGCCTCCAGCGCGCTGTAGCCCAACCCGATCTGCAGGTAGAGGGTGATCACCAGGAAGACGGCGGTGAAGCCGGCGAAGTAGAAGGTGCCCAGGGCGAGGCCGAGCACGAACGACCGCACCTTGAGCAGCGGCAGGTCGATCAGGGTCTCCCGGCCCCGGCGGGACCAGGACCGCTCCCAGAGCAGACAACCGGCCAGCAGCAGCACGGCGGGGGCGGCCAGCCACCACGGGCGTTCGCTGAGCGGCTGGTCCTGCTCGCCCTCGACCAGGGGGTAGAGGATCAGCAGCACCCCGGCGGCGAACAGGGCGACCCCGACCGGGTCGAGCGACTGACGCTCCCGCTTCGGGGTGGCGCGGGGCAGCAGCCGGTAGGCCACGGGCAGCAGGACCGCTCCGATCGGCAGGTTGACGAAGAAGACCAGCCGCCAGCCGAGGTCGGGGCCGCCCAGGTTGACCAGCAGCCCGCCGAGCAGCGGCCCGATCGCGGTGCTGATCCCGATCGCCGCGCCCAGCAGCCCGAACGCCCGCGCCCGCTCGGGACCGGCGAACAGGTTCTGGATGAAGCTGGAGGTCTGTGGCACGATCAGCCCGCCCGCCAGCCCCTGGACGACCCGGGCTATCGACAGCACCATCGGATCGGGCGCCGCACCGGCCGCCACGCTGGCCAGCGTGAACAGGGCGACCCCGACCAGGAACACGGTCCGCCGGCTCCGGGCGTCCCCCAGCCGGCCGGCCGGGACCAGGATCACGCCGAAGGCCAGCGCGTAGCCGGCGATGATCCACTGCAGGTCGCTGTCGTCGGCGCCCAGACCGCTCTGCAGGCTGGGCAGGGCGACGTTGACGATGCTGAGGTCGAGCAGGGTCATCGAGGAGGCGACCAGGCAGACGGCGAGCGACCGCCACCGGGTCGGGTCGGGGGCGGTGGTCGGGTCAGCAGACATCGATAGCCAATCTATTCAATGGTCCGCCCGTTAGGGTCGCGGCATGGATCTCGAGCGCTTCGTCCGAGCGCAGGACGAGCATCGGACCTATACCCAGGCCGTCGCCGAGCTGCGCAACGGCCGCAAGACGGGTCACTGGATGTGGTTCGTGTTCCCGCAGATCGCCGGGCTGGGCCGCAGCGCCACGGCGCAGGCGTACGCGATCGCCGATCTCGCCGAGGCGCGGGCCTACCTGGCCCATCCCGTGCTCGGGGCCCGGCTGCGCGAGTGCGCGCAGCTCGTCGCCGCGCACCGGGACCGCACGGCCGAGCAGATCCTCGGCGGCATCGACGCCTTGAAGCTGCGCTCGTCGATGACGCTGTTCAACGCGGCCGATCCGGACGAGCGGGCCTTTCCCGATGTCCTCGATGCGTTCTTCCCCGGTCCCGATCCCGAGACCC
Organism: uncultured Propionibacteriaceae bacterium; assembly: GCA_964247485.1. Taxonomy (GTDB): domain Bacteria; phylum Actinomycetota; class Actinomycetes; order Propionibacteriales; family Propionibacteriaceae; genus Microlunatus. Next base: position 3,304 of record CAXTVE010000112.1, on the reverse strand, counting down.
TCCGCCGGATCTGATCGCGGCAGGCGGCGGCCATCGGGGCGCCGATGCCGACCGGTCGGGTCAGGCGTCCTCGGCGGTGTAGGGCGCGCCCGGCCAGTAGGCCCACTCCTCGAAGTCCTCGACCAGGTCGTCCTCGGTGAAGCGCAGCAGCCACAGGTCGGTGTACTCCTGCGCCGGCGGGCCGAGATAGTTCACCGTGACCCGGACCACCGCGACCCGGCCGTCGACCGCGACCGGCTGGGCGCTCATCGTGAAGGACAGGCCGTCGTCCTCGGCCCAGAACCCGGCCAGCGCCTCGTGCCCGACCAGCGGCGGCGTGTAGGGAGAGCGCCGGTAGCGGGCGTCCTCAGTGAACAGCCTCGGCACCGCCGCCGTGTCGCTGTCTCGCCAGGCCCGCTCGTACTGACCGACCCAGGCCATCACCGTCGTGCGTTCCATGGGCTGATCATGGCGGGTCAACGCAGCGCGGCCAACAGCGGCGCGCAGCGGTCGAGATCCTCGGCGCCGGCAAGGTCGGGCAGGGACAGGAACACGGTGCCGACCCCCAGGTCGGCCAGCCCGCGGTAGCGCTCCGCGTGGTCGGCCGGGGGGGGG
>CAXTVE010000112.1:0-2700 GCA_964247485.1 uncultured Propionibacteriaceae bacterium | reverse complement strand
GTCGAGGACATCGAGCGCCCGCGGGTGCGGCTCGCCGACGTCGGCGGCATGGAGGAGGTCAAGGAGCGCCTGGCGCTGGCGTTCCTCGCGCCTGCGCGCAACCCGCCGCTGGCCAGGGCGTTCGGGACGCGCCGCGGGGGCGGCCGGCGGCCCGGCGGCGGGCCGGGCCGCGAAGACCGGGGCCGGCGTACGCCCACGCAGGCGTTCCACCCGGGCCGCCACGTCTTCCCGGTCGCGTCCGACGACGGGCACGTCGAGCACGGTCACCTCGACGTCGTCCGGGTCCCGGCCGAGATCAGCGCAGTGCCGCCGGAGGACGGCGAGTTTCCGCGGCAGGGTCTCCAGGTCGGACGCGACGTTGCAGCCGTCGGCCTGCTCGGCGACGATCCGCAGGGTCCGCTGCTCCCCGCCGCCGCCGACCAGGATCGGTAGCGGCCCGACGGGCCGGGGGTAGCAGGTGGTCTCGGGCAGCTGGACGTAGCGCCCCGCGTACGCCTTGGTGCCCGGGGCCCACAGCGCCCGGAGGGTCTCGATGCAGACCTGAAGGGTGTCCAGCCGCTCCCGGTCGCCGGGGAAGTCGAGCCCGTACGCCTGGTGCTCGCGGAGCCACCACCCGGCCCCGAGCCCGCAGAACGCCCGACCGCCGCTGAGCACGTCGAGGGTCGCCGCCGCCTTGGCGATGATCCCGGGCGCCCGGAACGTCACCGGCGACACCAGGGTGCCCAGCCGCAGCCCGGTGTCGAGGCCGGCCAGCAGGCCGAGGGTGACCCACGGCTCGGGGATCGGCTCCCAGGCCCGGTCCACCTGCGGGATCTGGATCAGGTGGTCCATCAGGGCGATCCCGGCGAACCCGTGCGCCTCGGCCGCGTGGGCGAGATCGACCAGCCACCGGGTCGGGTCCGCCTCCGGCCACGGGAAGCGGGACACCTGGAGGATCACGGAGACGCCCTCCGAGCCGCGGCCGCGCCCTTCGCGGAGCTCCGGGCGCGAAGGATCGGGCTCCGCGCCCATCTCCGACGTCTCGACCAGCACCAGGTCCCAGTCCTCGTCCGCGGCCTCGGCCAGCAGTCGGCGGACCCGGCGCAGCTGCTCGGTGACCACCCTGGCCGGGACGGGCCGGTCCCGTTCCCGGTTGCGCTGCCGGGTCAGGGCGGCCGGGGTGTCCAGGATGACCAGCACGGCGGGCAGCCCCGCCGCCCGGGCCAGCCGGCGGTAGTCGCGGCGGCGGTCGGGGTCCAGGCCGAGGGTGTCGACGACCGTGGTCAGCCCACGGCCGGTCCGGGCCGTCACGACCCGGTCCAGCAGGTCGAACGCGTCGTCGGTCGCGTCGAGGTCGGCCGGTCCGCTGCCCACCACCGCCCGAAGCGCGTCGGACGAGACGATCTCCGCGGTCCGGAACCGCGCCGCGGCCCAGTGCGACTTGCCCGAGCCGGCGGCGCCGGCCAGCACCACCACGGCCGGGTCGGGCAGCCGGGGGGTCATGGACCCGAGTCTGTCAGGCGGAATGGCCCGGTCAGCGGCGCGGGAAGTCCTCCGGACGGAGGACCTGGGGGTTGCCGTCCTCGTCCAGATAGCGAATCTCGAGGCCCGGCGCCGCAGCTCCCGGACCGGACCCCGGCAGCCGGTCCGCAGACGGCGTGGGAGCCGGGGCGCTCGGCGAGGACGACGGCGCGGGCGGGTCCGCGGTCGAGCGGCCCGTCTCGCAACCGGTCAGCGCCAGCACGAGGACGAGCAGCGCACCCAACCGGGTCAGTGGCTTCGGCATCGCCTCCAGATTACGTCGCAAGGGGCCGGTGCCACCCCGCGGCGACCTGAGACGCTGGACCCGTGACCGAGCGCAGACCCGTCGAGTGCTGGCTGACCGACATGGACGGCGTCCTGGTGCACGAGGAGCAGGCCCTGCCCGGGGCGGCCGACTTCATCGCCGCCCTGCAGGAGCACTCGCGGCGGTTCCTGGTCCTGACGAACAACTCCATCTTCACCGCCCGGGACCTGCGGGCCCGGCTGCTGGCCAGCGGCATCGACGTGCCCGAGCGGGCGATCTGGACCTCCGCCCTGGCCACCGCGCAGTTCCTGGCCGACCAGAGCGTGGGCGGGTCGGCGTACGTGATCGGGGAGGCGGGGCTGACCTCGGCGCTGCATGACGTGGGGTTCGTGCTCACCGAGCGCGCCCCGGACTACGTCGTGCTGGGCGAGACCCGCACCTACTCCTTCGAGGGCATCACCCGGGCCATCCGGCTGATCGAGCGCGGCGCCCGCTTCATCGCCACCAACCCGGACGTCACCGGGCCGTCGCCCGAGGGGTCGCTGCCGGCCACCGGCTCGGTGGCCGCGCTGATCACCCAGGCCACCGGGGTCAAGCCCTACTTCGTCGGCAAGCCCAACCCGCTGATGATGCGCTCGGCGCTGAACGCGATCGACGCGCACTCGGAGAGCACGGTGATGATCGGCGACCGGATGGACACCGACGTGATCTCCGGCATCGAGGCCGGGATGCGGACGATCCTGGTGCTGACCGGCTCGACCAGCGAGGAGCAGGTCGGCCGGTTCCCCTATCGCCCGACCCGGATCTGCTCCTCGATCGCCGACGTGGTGCCGCTGGTCGCCGAGCTCTCCCGCTGATCTGCCCCCCACAGCCCACCGGTCCTCCGACTTCACAGCTCCGACTCGCACTTCACAGCTGCTGCAGCAGGTGTGAAG
>CAXTVE010000111.1:5839-9046 GCA_964247485.1 uncultured Propionibacteriaceae bacterium | reverse complement strand
GCGCGACGGGGGCGGCGGCCACGAGCCCGGCGGCCACCGGGGCCGCGGCGCCGTCGGCCGCGACCCCGACCACCCGGAGCGCGTGCGGCCGCTCCGACCCACCCGGCCCCGGCCGGCGGACGATGCTGACCGGCTCGGCGGTGACGTCGAGCGTGTCCATGCCCGTGGTGCGCAGCCAGGCCCGCGCCCACGGCTCGAGGTCGACCGCGCCCGCCTCGGTCCAGGCGGCCAGCAGGTCGCCGAAGGTGGCGTTGCCCCAGGCGTGCCGCGCGATGTAGCGGCGCAGGCCGGCCAGGAACACCTCGTCGCCGACGTAGGCCGCCAGCTGGGTGAGCACCGCGGCGCCCTTCGCGTAGGAGATCCCGTCGAACTGCTGCAGCGCCGTCTCGGCGTCGGCCGCGTCGTTGCCGGCGACCGGGTGCGTGCTGGGCCCCTGGTCGGCCACCGCGCCCCAGTCCTTGCGGACCGCGCCGAACTCGGTGGGCATCGGGTACGCGGTGGCCGCGGCGCGGCACAGGTGGGCGAGGTACTCGGCGAAGGACTCGTTCAGCCACAGGTCGTCCCACCAGCGCATGGTGACCAGGTCGCCGAACCACATGTGGGCGGCCTCGTGGGCCACCACCCCGGCCCGCTGGCCGCGCTCGGTCCGGGTGGACCGGCCGCGCGGCAGGAAGGTGTCCCGCAGCGTGACGCAGCCGGGGTTCTCCATCGCGCCGGCGTTGAAGTCGGGCACGAACGCCTGGGCGTAGTCGCCGAACGGGTAGGGCACGCCGAACAGGTCGGCGTAGTAGTCCAAGGACTGCCCGGTCACCTCCAGCACGTCGTCGGCCGCCGCTTCGAGCTCGGTCCGCAGGCTCTGCCGCGCGTACACACCGAGCCGGGTGCCGCGGTGGTCGCGGGTGAGGGATGCGTAGGGGCCGGCGACCAGGGTCACCAGGTAGCTGGGCAGCGGCCCGGCCGGCGTGATCGTCCACCGGCCCGGCCCGGCCGCCACGCCGGGGCCGTTGCCCAGCACCGTCCAGTCCGCGGGTGCGGTGACCTCCAGCGTGTACGCCGCTTTGAGGTCGGGCTGGTCGAAACCGGCGAACCAGGTCGGGCCGGCGTCGAGGAACGACATCGCGTACAGGTAGGTCCGCCCGTCCTGCGGGTCGACGTGGCGGTGTAGGCCCTCGCCGTCGCTGCGGTAGGCCATCCGGCCGACAACGACGAGGGTGTTGTCGGCCGCCAGGCCGGTCAGCTGGATCCGACCGTCCTGCCAGACCCCGGGGTCGAGAGCCGTCCCGTTCAGCTCGGCGCGAAGCAGCTCGGCGCCGCGGAAGTCCAGGAACGTCGCCGGCCCGGTGCTGCGGAAGCGGAGCGTCGCCGTCGAGCCGAAGGTCGGCGCGTCGGGGTCGGTCAGGTCGAGGGCGAGGTGGACGTGCTCGACGGTGACCAGCCGGGCCCGCTCCTCGGCCTCGGACCGCAGCAGGCTCAGGGCCCCTCCACCAGATAGGTGTCGTAGGCGTAGGTCGTGAAGAACTGCGGCCAGTCCTCCGCCAGCGCCACCCGCTCGAACACGTCCCGGGCGGCGGTGATGCGGGTGCGCCGGTCCTCGTCCGCGCCGTCGGCCAGCCGGGCCGCCTCCTCCGCCACCAGGTCGCGGACCAGCTCGGCCGTCACCGGCGTGCCGTCGGCCGTGACCGCCGCGTGGTGCACCCACTGCCAGACCTGCATCCGCGAGATCTCGACGGTGGCCGCGTCCTCCATCAGGCTGTGGATGGCCACCGCGCCGGCCCCGCCGATCCAGGCCGTCAGGTAGGCGAGGCTCACCGCGACGTTGGTGCGGACGCCCTGGACGGTGATCTCGCCCGCGGTCGCGCTGACGTCGGTCAGCTCGGTCGTGGACACCGTGACGTCGTCGCGCTGCCGCTCCAGCTGGTGCGGCCGGTCGCCGAGCACGGCGTCGAACGCACTGGTGCAGGTCGGCACCAGACCCGGATGGGCGACCCAGGACCCGTCGAACCCGGCGCCCGCCTCCCGGGTCTTGTCCGCGACGGTCTTCTCCAGGGCCGCCGCTGTCGCGTCCGGGTCGGCCTTGCTGGGCACGAACGCGGCCATCCCGCCGATCGCGTGGGCACCCCGGGCGTGGCAGGTGCGGACGAGCAGGTCGGCGTACGCGGACATGAACGGCGAGGTCATCGTCACCGCGCTGCGGTCGGGCAGCAGGTGCTCCGGCGAGTCCGCGAAGTTCTTGATCATCGAGAAGATGTAGTCCCAGCGGCCGGCGTTCAGCCCGGCCGAGTGGTCGCGCAGCTCGTAGAGGATCTCCTCCATCACGAAGGCGGCCGGGGTGGTCTCGATCAGGCAGGTGGCCCGGATGGTCCCGTGCGGGATGGCCAGCCGTTCCTGGGCGAAGGTGAAGACGTCGTTCCACAGCCGGGCCTCGAGGTGCGACTCCAGCTTGGGCAGGTAGAAGTACGGCCCGGCGCCGGATGCGACGAGGGTCTGGGCGTTGTGGAAGAAGTACAGCCCGAAGTCGACCAGCGCGCCGGGCACGGGCTGTCCGTCGAGGGTGAGATGACGCTCGTCGAGGTGCCAGCCGCGCGGCCGGACCAGCACGGTCGGCGTCTGCGGGCCCACCTCGTAGCGGCGCCCGTTCTCGTCGGTGAAGTCGATCTGCCGGCGCAGCGCGTCGAACAGGTTGAGCTGACCGTCGACCACGTTGAACCAGGTCGGGGCGGTCGCGTCCTCGAAGTCGGCCATCCAGACCCGGGCGCCGGAGTTGAGCGCGTTGATCGTCATCTTGCGCGAGGTCGGGCCGGTGATCTCGCAGCGCCGGTCGGCCAGGCCGGGGGCGGGCGGTGCCACCCGCCAGTCCGGGTCGGCCCGGAGGTCGGCCGTCTCGGCCAGGAACTGCAGCCGGGCGCCCGGCGAACCGGCGGCATACCGGTCCTGGCGGGCCTGCAGCAGCTCGGCCCGTCGGGGCCCGAAGCGGCGGGCCAGCTCGGCGACGAAGTCGAGGGCGTCCGCGGTCAGGATCTCGTCGAACCGTGGCCGCAGCTCCCCCTCGACGCTCAGCGCAGGACTCATGGCGTCAAACTATCGCTCGGGTCAGACAGGATGGCCCGGTGACCACTGACGTACGCCGGCTCGTCGCCGAGGACGCCGAGTCCGCCCGGCGCCTGGGGTTCGAGGCGTTCGGGGTGCCCGACGCACCGCCGACCGCGC
>CAXTVE010000111.1:1023-5829 GCA_964247485.1 uncultured Propionibacteriaceae bacterium | reverse complement strand
ACCAGGCCACCCGGCGCACCGAGGCCCTGCACCTGGCCGGCGAGCTGGTCGCCAAGGCGGTCGACCGCGACTTCGACTCCTTCTTCGGCGGGGCGTCGATCCCGACCGCGGGGATCGCGGGCGTCACCGTGGCCGCCGAAGCGCGCGGGCAGGGGGCGCTCGGCCCGGTGATGACGGCCCTGCTGCACTCGGCCAAGGAGCGGGGCGCCGTGGTGTCGGGGCTGTTCCCGACCGCGCCGCGGATCTATCGGCGGTTCGGCTACGAGGTCGTCACCGGTCTGGACACCGTCGAGGTGCCCACCCACGTCCTCGGTCTGGTCCCCCGCCCGACGGGAGTGTCGACCCACCGGGCCTCGGCGGCGGACTTCGACGCAGTCCGCGCGGTCTACGACACCTGGGCCGGCGCGCAGAACGGTCCGCTCAGCCGCCGCGGCGTCTCGTTCACCGCGACCGCGGACGAGTTCGTGGCCGCCTTCACCGGCGTGACGCTCGCGGTGGACGAGACCGGCGACGTGTGCGGCTACGCGTCCTGGGAGCGTGGCCAGGGATTCGGCGAGGATGCGGTGATCGCCGTCAGCGACCTGCTGGCCACCACGGGGGACGGCTACCGGGCCCTGCTCGCCACGATCGGCAGCTTCGCCAGCGTCACCCATCGCACCTCGCTGCGGGCCTCCGGACTGGACCCGGTCCGGTTGTTCCTGCCCGGCACGCACTGGCGGCTGGTCCGCAGCATGCCGTACATGGTGAAGGTGCTCGACGTCCCGATGGCGGTCGAGCTCCGCCGCTACCCGCCCGGCCTGACCGTCGGGCTGAGCTTCCGGCTGGTCGGCGACGTGCTGGCGGAGAACAACGCCGCGTACGCGATCTCCATCGCCGAGGGCCGGGCCCGGTGCACCGTCGATGACCGCGCCGACCCGGACCGGGTGCTGACGCCACACGGCCTGGCCCTGCTCTACGCCGGCGCCCAGTCGTGCGCCAACCTCCGCTTCGCCGGCCACCTGACCGGTGGCGACGCCGCGGGGGACCCGGATTTCGACGCCGCCTTCGGCGGCCGCCAGGCCCACATCCGCGACTTCTACTGACCGGGCGCGTCAGGCGTCGAGACGGAACGCGGTCGACCCGTGCACCCGCGAGACCTCTGCGGCCAGCGCCGCACGCAGCTCGCCGTGCTGCGGACCGAGTGCGGTGGCCGGGTCGGTCCAGCGCTCGGGCGGGTGGAGCCACACTGGCCTCGCGACGAGCTCAGCGGGCTCCCACTCGTACCGCGGCCAGATGTGGGCATGGAGGAAGGGATCACGATTGCCCAGGATCTCGACGTTGACCCGTCGGTAGCCGCCGTCCCGGTCTGCGCAGACGTTCTCGACCGCGGCGGCGACCAGGTCGACATCGGCGAGGTAACGGAGGCGGTCGGCGCGGGACAGGTCGGTCAGCCGGTCGACCCCCGGCACCCTGGTCAACGCGAGCGAGTAGCCCGGAAGGAACTGCACGTCGCCGATCACGGCGAAGGCAGCGTCGAGCTCGGCGAGCACCGTCGGGTTACGGCCCTCCCGCGCGGCGGTCACCCGGTCGTGACGCCAGTCGCTCACGCCTTCACACCGGTGGCTCGGTCAACCACGAGCTCCGGTCGGGGTCCCGCTCCCGACCCGAGATCCAGCTGAGGACGCGGCCCAGGTCAACGCCGTAGGCCGGTCCGCCGGTCGCCGCATAGCTCTCGAGGTGTCCGTGCGCTCGGCCGAGCAGACGCAGCGCTCCGGTCCGGTTGCCGCGCTCGGCGTGGGTGATAGCCACGCACAGCTGAGCCAGGCCCTGCCACAGGTCCCGCTCCCCGGCCGGAGCCGCTTTCCAGCAGGCCTCGTACACCTCGTGGGCGGAGAAGGGCCGGCCCTCACCGAGCAGCCGGCGCGCCGCGGCGATCGTTTCCCGGGGCGGCAGCGGCTCCTCTGACACCGGCTCGACACCCGGGCGGCCGTACGGCAGGGGGCGGCCGAGCTCGTCCCGGGGCCGCGCCTGCCGGGCTCGTCCCGCCCGGTCCCGGTCCCGGTCACCGGGCATGCGAGCGCCCCACGTCGCCCGAGTCCCCAACTGCGCGCGAATGGTGGGTGCGGGTCGTGTCGGACCCACCAGGTGCGCGCAGTTGTTGCACCAGCACCGCGGGCCTCAGACGTTGAACCGGAACTCGACCACGTCCCCGTCCGCCATCACGTAGTCCTTGCCCTCCAGGCGCACCCTGCCCTTGGCCCGGGCGGTCAGCAGCGAGCCGGCGTCGACCAGGTCGTCGTAGGAGACGATCTCGGCCTTGATGAAGCCCTTCTGGAAGTCGGTGTGGATCACCCCGGCGGCCTCGGGTGCGGTGGCGCCCTTGCGGATCGTCCAGGCCCGGGACTCCTTCGGCCCCGCGGTCAGGTAGGTCTGCAGCCCGAGGGTGTCGAAGCCGACCCGGGCCAGCACGTCCAGGCCCGGCTCCTCGATGCCCATCTCGCCCAGGAACTCCCGAGCCTCGTCCGGCTCCATCTCGACCAGCTCGGACTCGATCTTGGCGTCCAGGAAGATCGCCTCGGCGGGCGCGACCACCGTGCGCAGCCGCTCCAGCAGCGCCTCGTCAGCCAGCTCGTCGGTGTCGCAGTTGAACACGTAGATGAACGGCTTGGCTGTCAGCAGGAACAGCTCGCGCAGCGGCCCGCGGTCCAGCCCGGCCCCGAAGACCGTGCGGCCGCTGTCCAGGACCTCCTGGGCCTCGCGCAGGGCCGCGACCATCGGCAGCCGGTCCTTCGCGATCCGCGACTCCTTCTCCAGCCGTGGCAGCGCCCGCTCGATCGTCTGCAGGTCGGCCAGGATCAGCTCGGTCGAGATGGTCTCGATGTCGTTGGGCGGGTCCACCGCCCCGTCGACGTGGCTGACGTCGGGGTCGCGGAACACCCGGGTCACCTGACAGATCGCGTCGGCCTCGCGGATGTGGGCCAGGAAGGCGTTGCCCATCCCCTCGCCCTGGCTGGCTCCGCGGACGATGCCGGCGATGTCGACGAAGCTGACCGTGGCCGGCACCAGCCGGGCCGAGTCGAACAGCTGGCCCAGCACCCCCAGCCGCGGATCAGGCACCCCGACCACGCCGACGTTCGGCTCGATGGTGGCGAACGGGTAGTTCGCCGCCAGCACGTCGTTGCGGGTCAGGGCGTTGAACAGGGTCGACTTGCCCGCGTTGGGCAGACCGACGATGCCGATGGTGAGGGCCACAGCGGTCAAGGGTAGGGGCCGCTGGACATGGTGTGCGTTTCGGCCGCGAGTACCCGGTCGAAACGCACGCGTTGTGGGTCAGTAGCCGCCCTGTGGCGGCACCATCTCCCCGCGTACGCCGAGCAGCCGGATCGGCCGGGGGTCGTCCAGTCCCGCCAGCAGCTCCAGCGCCGTCGCCGTGACCACCTCCACGTCGTACGTCGGCTCGGCCAGCTTCCGGACCCGGGTGAAGGTGAAGAACGGCGCGAACCGGACCTTCAGGTGGACGCGGGCGCAGGCCCGCTGCTCGCGGTGCAGGTCGCCGACCACCTGCTCGGCCAGATGCCGGACCGCCGCCTCGATCTCCGCCGGGTCGACCAGGTCGGTCTGGTAGGTCAGCTCGTGGCCGTGCGCCCGGGCTACCCACGGCGTGTCGTCCACCACCGCACTGCTGATCCCCCGCCCCAGCCGGCGCAGGTAGGGCCCGGTGGTCGGCCCGAACGCGGCGACCAGCCGATCCTCGTCCGCGCCCGCCAGGTCGGTCACGGTGCGGATGCCGAGCTCGGCGAGCCGCGCCGAGATCCTCCTGCCGACCCCCCAGAGCGCGAGCGTCGGCCGTTCCCCCATCACCGCCGTCCAGTTGTCCCGGGTCAGCCGGAACACCCCGCCCGGCTTGCCGAACTCGGTGGCGATCTTGGCCCGGACCAGGGTGTCACCGATGCCGACCGAGCAGGCCAGGCGGGTGGCGGCGAGCACCGCCGCGCGGGTCTGCTGGGCGTACGCCTCCGGGTCCTCGGTCACCACCCCGACGAACGCCTCGTCCCAGCCGAGCACCTGAACGACCGCGCCCGGCTGGGTCCGCAGGGTGTCCATCACCTGCTCCGATGCGGCCTCGTAGACCGGGTGGTCCACCGGCAGCAGCACCGCCTCCGGGCAGCGGCGTGCGGCCGTGCGCAGCGGCATCCCGGAGTGCACCCCGAACGCCCGGGCCTCGTACGACGCCGTCGAAACCACCGCGCGCTCGGTCGGGTCACCCCGGCCGCCCACGATGACCGGCCGGCCGGCCAGCTCCGGGCGCCGCAGCACCTCCACCGCGGCCAGGAACTGGTCCAGGTCGACGTGCAGCACCCAGCCGGGCACAGGCTTACGCCTCGACCGCCCAGAACGCCTCAACGGCCCGGCTGAGCGCGAGCGCGTCGGCCGTCCCGGCCAGTTCCCGCGCCGAGTGCATCGACAGCAGCGGCTGACCCACGTCGACCGTCCGGATGCCCAGCCGGGTGGCGGTCAGCGGCCCGATCGTGGAGCCGCACGGCAGGGCGTTGTTGGACACGAACTCCTGGGTCGCCACCCCCGCCGCCCGGCAGGCGCGCCGCCACAGCGCCGTCCCGACCGCGTCGGTGGCGTAGCGCTGGTTGGCGTTGATCTTGAGCAGCGGCCCGCCGTTCAGCACCGGGTGGTTGGCCGGGTCGTGCCGCTGGGGGTAGTTGGGGTGCAGTGCGTGCCCGGCGTCGACCGAGAGGCAGACCGACCGGGCGAGGGCCTGGCCGTGGCCGGCGTGCCGGGATTGAGCGCGACCCCAACTCTCTTGCCGAGAGC
>CAXTVE010000111.1:0-1013 GCA_964247485.1 uncultured Propionibacteriaceae bacterium | reverse complement strand
GCCCCGATGCGCCGCTGCGCGTGGCGCTGCCGACCTCCTCGTGGTCGAATGCGGCCAGCAGCTCGATGTGGGGGCCGCCGGGCGACGCCAGCAGGGCGGTCAGGCCGGCGTGCACCCCGGTCAGGTTGTCCAGCCGGCCGGAGGCCAGGAACTCCCCGTCCGGGCCGAAGACCGCCGGCGCGGCCACGTCGTACGCCATCAGGTCCAGCCCGTCGACCTGGTCGGCCCGCTCACCGACCAGCGCGGCGACATGGTCGCGCAGGCGCCGGTTCGGCCGCCCCACCCCCCAGATCGGGACCAGGTGCTGCTGCTTGTCCAGCTGCAGTCCCTGGTCGTTGATCCCGCGGTCCAGGTGGATGGCCAGCTGCGGGATGCGCATGACCGCGGCGGTGCGGACGAGGAGGGTGCGACCGTCGGCCAGCACCACCCGGCCGGCCAGCCCCAACTCGCGGTCCAGCCAGGAGTTCAACAGCGGGCCGCCGTAGACCTCCACGCCCAGCTGGGCGTAGCCGAGGCCCCCGAGGTCGGGGTTGGGCTTCACGGCGAAGCCGGGTGAGTCGGTGTGCGCGCCCACGAGGCGATAGGGCGTACGCGGGTCGGGGTCGGCGGGGATCCGCCAGGCCACCACCGCCCCGTCACGGACCAGATAGTGGCCGCCGGGGGTGGAGCCGTCCCAGGCCTCGGCCTCGTCCTGCTCGGCGAAGCCGGCCGCGTCCAGCCGGCGCGCGGCCTCGGCGGCGGGGTGGAACGAGGACGGCGAGGCGACCACGAAGGCCGCGAGGTCGGCGGCGTGATCCTCGGGCGTCGGCATACCTCCAACCTAATCAGGGCAAGGGGGACGGCCCCCTGGAACCCCCGAACAGGACACATATGCCGGGTTTTGTCAGTCGGCTCCCTGAAGATGGTGCGCATGGATGCAGCAACCGTGGTCACCGTGGTCGGTGGGGTGCTGCTCGGGCTCGTGCTCGGGCTGCTCGCGGGCCAGCTGCTGGCCCGCGCCCGGCGCGAGGCCG
>CAXTVE010000110.1:8857-9134 GCA_964247485.1 uncultured Propionibacteriaceae bacterium | reverse complement strand
GCTCGATCCTGGCCGACAGCCCGGTGAACGACGCGGCATCGACCTCGGGCGCGACCGCCGCCTGCAGCTCCTGGGCCCGCAGCCAGTAGACGTCGTCGGCCTGCTCGACCAGCCCGGCCTCGACCAGTCGTGCGCCGAGCTCGGCCAGCATCCGCCGCAGCTGCGGCCAGGCCAGCCCGACGTCGGCCAGGGCATCCTCCCGCACCGGGGCGGTGGGGGGGGCGGAGCGCGGCGGCCGTCCCCCTGACCCCCCCCCCCCCGGGGCCCGCCGGCCCCC
>CAXTVE010000110.1:0-8847 GCA_964247485.1 uncultured Propionibacteriaceae bacterium | reverse complement strand
CGCGCGCGGTAGTCTACCAGCACGGCTTCCCCGACGAATACGCCCAGTCCTATGACGACCCGGCGTTCCGTACGACCGATCCGGTGCCGGCGATCGTCATGGCGCAGACCGCGCCGATGACCTGGCGCGACGCCTTCGCGCGGGCCCAGCGCCGCGCCCGTCCCACTGACCGCCGCCGCACCGGGTCCAGCCGCCCGAGCACCTGGTCGGTCACCTGTTCCCGGCGGTCGGCGGTGTCCCGCTGCCGCGCGTACGGGTCGCGGTCGGGGTGGTCGAGGTAGAAGCGCACCGCGTCGACCAGCGGGCCCGGGTCGTCGGCGGGGACCGGGCACATGAAGTCCAGGTTGTAGACGGTGTGCCCGTAGCGACGCAGGTGCTCCTCCAGCCGGGCGTACCACTCGCTCCCGGCCGGGGTGCCGGGGTCCGGGTCGTCGCCGTGCCGCAGGGCCTCGGCCAGCCCCGGCTCCGTGCGGACCCAGTCGGCGATGTCGAACAACGACTTCTCGGCGAGGATGGGCTGGCTGTCGTATCCGATCAGGAACGTCGCCGCGGCCGGGTCGCCCGGTCGGCGGACCAGCCGGTCGTAGAGCCCGGTGAACCAGGTCTCGCTGAAGGCGGCGATCGGGATGATCGTCTGCACCGCCGTGTAGTACTCCGTCCCGGCGTCCAGCAGCTCGACCACCCCGGCCAGCAGCTCGGCGCCGGACTCCTCGGTCAGCGGCCGGTCGCTCCACCGGGCCAGGCTCGCCCGGTAGCGGGGGAGGGAGTAGCCGCTCCACCGGCGCTGGGCGTGCCCGGGTGTCAGCAGGAAGGCGAAGGCCTTGCGGCTGTTGACCAGGAGCCGGAGCATCCCGGACCGGCTGTAGCGGTAGTAGGCGTAGCCGTTGATCGTGGGCAGGTCGACATCGGCCTGCCGGATCGCGGCCCGGCCGAGCATCTCGGTGAACAGGGCCTGGATCGACCGGGTCACCGAGACCCGCGCCAGGTCGGCGAACAGCGGCGACAGCGGGTCGGGCAGCTGCTCGACGATGCTGGCGCGCACGTACATGGCCGTCGGTTCGGGCACTGACCAGTCCGTCGGTGGGTCGGCCTCCGGCTCTGGCAGGGCGGTGATCGGCCGGGACTGCAGCACCAGGAGGTCGTCCCCGGCGCGGCCCCACTCGATGTCCTGCGGGGCGCCGAAGTGGTCCTCGGCCCACACGCCCAGCCGGGCCAGCTCGGCGGCGACCGCGTCGTTGAGCACACCCGCCCGACGCCGATCCTCCGGCACCGGGCGTTCCTCGGTCCCCGCGGCGGCGTAGCCGGTCTGAACGGCCTTGTCGGCGATGCTGCGCGACCGGACCCGGCCGTCGGCCTTGGCCACGACGAGGTTGTCGGTGTCCACCGCGCCGCTGACGATCGCCTCACCCAGACCCCAGGCGGCGGTGATCAGCACCTCGTCACGACGGCCGTTGACCGGGTTCGCGGTGAACATCACCCCGGCGGCGTCGGCCGGGACCATGCGCTGCACCACCACGGCGAGCCGGACACCGGCGCCCTCCACCCGCTGCCGCTCCCGGTAGGCCATCGCCCGCTCGGTCCACAGCGAGGCCCAGCAGCGGACGACCGCGGTGAGCAGCGCCTCGTGCCCCACGACGTTCAGGTAGCTCTCCTGCTGGCCGGCGAAGCTGGCCTCCGCCAGGTCCTCCGCGGTGGCCGAGGAGCGGACGGCAACCGCCCCGCCCCCGAGGTCGGCGTACGCGGTGAGGATCTCCTTCCGCAGCCCGGCCGGCATCCGACCCGCCGTGAACGCGGCGGCGATCCGGTCAGCGGCATCGGCCCCGCCGACCCCGGCGAGCTGCCGGATGCGCCCGGCCAGTCGGTTCGCGGCGGTGAAGTCGGCGTACGCGTCGGTCGTCACCACGAAGCCCGGCGGCACCGGGAGCCCGGCCCCGATGAGCTCACCCAGGTTGGCGGCCTTGCCCCCGACGCGGCCGACCGCGGCGAGCGACGCGATGTGGCTCATGTCGTCCGTCCCTCCTCTCGTCGTGCCGCCCGGTGGGCCTCCCACCGGGTGAGCAGCTCCGGCATCTCGCTCTGCCAGAAGCTGAAGAAGTCCCTGGTCTCGGCCAGCCGTTGACCGGCCGGGGTGTCCCGGCCGACAGCGGCGACCCCGTCGGCCAGGGCCGTGGTGAAGCGGTGCACCATCGCGTCCCGACGGACCAGCGAGGCATGCCAGGCGTCCGGCCGGACCCGGAAGTGGTCCTTGCGGGAACCGGGGACGTGCTCGCGGTCGATCAGGCCGATCTGCACCAGGTAGCGCACGGCACCGGAGACGGCGCCGGCGCTGCCCTGGACCGCGGTCGCGAGCTCGGTCGCCGTGAGCCGCCCGGAGTCGGTGCAGAGCAGGGTGGTGAACACCCGGGCGGGCATCCTCGGGAATCCGGCGTCGGTCAGCATGGCGGCGAGGCGGTCGGCGAAGGCGGCTGCGGGTCCGGGTCCAGCGGTCATCGCGGTCCAAGTCCTTCACAAGTTTCAGGAGATTCTGAAACATTATCGCCGACTGTCCGGGTCCGCAACGGCCGTAGGCTTCGCGTCTGTGAAGTCCTTCGACACCCTGTACGCCGAGCTGGCCGCCAAGCTGGCGACCCGGGACCCGGCCTCCGGGACGGTCGCCCGCGTCGAGGCCGGGGTGCACGAGATCGGCAAGAAGATCGTGGAGGAGGCGGCCGAGGTGTGGATGGCCGCGGAATACCAGGGTCGCGACGAGGCCGCCACCGAGATCAGCCAGCTCGTCTACCACCTGCAGGTGCTGATGCTGGCCCTGGACCTGACCCCGGACGATGTCTACGCCCATCTCTGAGGCCCCGCCTAGCATGGAAGCCGTGACCCAGACCCAGGTCGAGGAGGCGCGGCCGATGCTCCGGGTCGCCGTACCCAACAAGGGCGCCCTGGCCGACGCCGCGGCCGAGATGCTCCGGGAGGCGGGCTACGCCCAGCGCAGCGACCCACGGGAGCTGCTGCTGATCGACGAGGCGAACGGGGTCGAGTTCTTCTACCTGCGGCCCCGCGACATCGCCGTCTACGTGGGGGAGGGCACGCTCGACCTCGGCATCACCGGCCGCGACATGCTGCTGGACTCAGGCGCCGCGGCCGCTGAGGTGATGCCGCTCGGCTTCGGGCGCAGCCGCTTCCGGTTCGCCGCGCCGGCCGGCAGCGACCTGACCGTCGAGGGGCTGCACGACCTCCGGCTGGCCACCTCCTATCCCGGCCTGGTCGGTGGCTATCTCAAGGAACGGGGCGTGATCACCCGGCTGATCCCGCTGGACGGTGCGGTCGAGACCGCCATCCGGCTCGGCGTGGCCGACGCGATCGCCGACGTGGTGGAGACCGGCAGCACGCTGCGGCAGGCCGGGCTCGAGCTGTTCGGGGACTCGATCCTGGAGTCGGAGGCGATCTTGATCCGCCGGTCGCGGGCCGAGGTGCCGCTCGGGCTGGGCCAGCTCGAGCGGCGGCTGACCGGGGTCCTGGTCGCCCGCAACTACGTGATGATGGACTACGACGTCAGCGACGAGGTGGTCGAGCGGGCCTGCGCGATCACCCCCGGACTGGAGTCGCCGACGGTGCTGCCGCTGGCCAAGCCGGGCTGGCACGCCGTCCGCGCGATGGTGCCGCGGGCGGCCGCGCAGCAGATCATGGACGACCTGTGGGCCATCGGCGCGCGGGCGATCCTGGTCACCGACATCGCGGCATGCCGGCTGTAGCCGACGGGTCCGCGGTCCTGGTCATCCGGCCCCGGCGACTGCAGGTCCTCGGGGCCCTGATGGCGTTTGCGCTGGTGGCGCTGACCGTGGTGTTCTGGCTGGCCCTGCCGGCCTCGGTGCGGGTGTCGTTCAGTGTGTCGCAGCGGCTCACCCTGCTCGCGGTGCTGGCCCTGCTGGTGGGGGTCATCGTCGCCCTGGTGACCAGCTCGGTGCGCGCTGACGCCGACGGCCTGCGCATCCGCAACGGGCTGCGCACCTACACGGTGCCCTGGGCGCGCGTGCACAAGGTGATCCTCCGCACCGGCGACCCCTGGGCCCAGCTGCTGCTGACCCCGGCCGACGGCACACCCTTCGAGGTGGACCTGGACGCGGAGAAGCGTCAGCTGATGGGGATCCAGACCGTCGACGGCCCTCGCGCCCACGCCGCGGTGGCTGAGCTCCGTCGCCGGCACCGGGCCGCAGTCACCGGCTGAGCCTCCGCGCGGACGGTTTCCGCCCGTCGGGTATCAGCCCGGTCGGTCGGCGCTCCGACCCGCATGACCACGACTACTGAGAACACGACAGCGGGACGCCCGACCTATCTGATGGGCCGGGACGACGCGGAGGCCCAACGACTGATCCAGCAGGCCCGGCTCTACGAACCGTCCACCCGGTGGTTGCTGGAACGGGCCGGCCTCCGTCCCGGGATGCGGGTGCTGGACGTGGGCAGCGGGTCCGGTGACGTAGCGCTGCTGGCCCGTGAGCTCGTCGGGCCAGAAGGATCGGTGGTGGGCGTCGACCAGAACCCGGCCATCCTCGAACTGGCCCGAGCCCGCGCCGCCGCCGCCGGCCACGACAACGTCCGCTTCGTTGCCGCCGACGTCGCGGACCTCGTCCTCGACGAGCCGGTGGACGCGGTCGTGGGGCGGCTGGTGCTGATGTACGTCGGCGACCGCGGCCGGGCCCTCGACAACCTGGTGCGCCAGCTCCGGGCGGGCGGCGTCGTCGCCTTCCAGGAGATGCACTTCACTCCCGGCAGCTGCGGGAGTGACCCGTCACTGCCGCTCTGGGAGTCGATGTGGTCCTGGATGTGCGCGGCCGCCCGGGCCGCTCGGCTCGAGACCGCCATGGGCTACCGGTTGCCCCAGCTGTACCGCGCCGCCGGGCTGGTCGACACCCGGCTGCAGCTGACGGCCATGATGGGTCACGGACCGGACGACGAGGTTTACGACTTCGTGGCCGCGTCGCTCCGCAGCATGCTGCCGTTGATCGTTCGGACCGGGGTGGCCACGGCTGAGGAGGTCGACATCGACACGTTCGCCGAGCGGATCCGGGCCTCGGCCCTGGACGTCGATGCGACGGTCAAGTATCCCGATCTCGTCGGCGGGTGGGCCCGGAAGCCGTGAGGACCGCCTAGCTGATGCCGCGGGACTTGAGCAGCGCCTCGATCTCGGCCAGCTCCGGATCGACCTCGGCCTGCTGCTGGGCCGGTGCCCGGCCGGCGCGGCCCTTCGCCGGCAGGGCTGGGGTGCCGGAGGCCGTCCCGGCCGCCGTGCCCGTCGCGACCGCCTTGGCCGGCGCGCGGCGGCGGGCGACCAGACCGCCGACCACCCAGAGCACCAGGCAGAGGCCCAGCAGCGCCAGACCTGCCCAGACCAGCGGCGAGAAGACCAGCTCGGCGGCCCAGGTGCCGATGGCGACGATCCCGTTCCAGAGCAGCCGGAGCAGCCCGCTGAGGTAGAGCGCGATCGGGGCCAGGGCCAGGCCGACGCCCTGCACCACCCGGCCGCGGTTGCCGCGGCGCCAGGCGATGCCGGTCACGATCACCCCCAGCAGGGTCAGTCCGACACACAGCGGAAGCAGGACGGCGTCAACGGCGGGCATTCCTCAACCCTGCCACGCGCGGCCGAGACGGGCATCGGGGAGAGCACCCGGCCGACCCCGAGCGAACCGGTCACTACCGTGGGGGCCGTGGACCACGAGCGCACGCTGGCCCCGTCGCCCTTCCCCGGTGACGACGGCTCGGCCTCGTCGCTCACCCGCGAGCGGCTGGCCCGCGCCGCTGTCGGGTCCGATCCCACCGCGTACCTGAGCGCCGTCGTCGCCCTGTGCACGGACCGGCTGCTGGTCCCGGTGGTCGCGACGGCGACCCGGCTGGGTGAGACCACCAGCGGGCTGAGCCAGCAGGGGGGGACGACCCCCCGCGACCCCCCCGCGGCGGGCCGCGGGCCCCCGGCCGCCCGCCGGGTCGCCGCCAAAGAGGCCGAGATGGCGGTCGTGATGCTGCGCCTCCCCGACGGTCGGCAGGCGCTGCTCGCGTTCACCGGGCTGGACGCCCTGCAGGCCTGGCAGCCCGTCGCACGCCCGGTGCCGGTCACCCTCGACCGGGCGGCCGAGACGGCGCTGGCCGAGGGGGCGACGGCCGTGCTCGTCGACTGCGCGGGTCCGGCCACCCTCGTCATCGAAGGCGAGGTGCTGGCCTCGCTGGCCGCCGGCCACCGGCTGGTCGAGACCGGTGACGGGGAGTTCGGCTGGGCCGTGGCCGTGCCGGAATAGCCGGACGGCGTACGCCGTTTCGACTGGTGCAGTCCGACGAGTTACGCCCCGGCGGGGCTGACTGTTAAGGTAGGGTCCGACCGATTCGGCGCCCGCGCGTCGGATCTGCAAGCGGAGACCCGATCTCCCACCCGTCGACGAGAAGTTGCCGGGTTGGTCTACGAGTCCGGTGCGATGCACCGGGCCGCTCGTGGTGGTGGGGTCTTCGCGTCGGCGGCGCAACCCACAACCACTGGAGGACATATCAGCACCGAACCGCGAATCAACGACCGCATTCGCGTACCCGAGGTCCGGCTCGTCGGACCCGCCGGGGAGCAGGTGGGCATCGTCAAGATCGAGATGGCCCTACAGCTCGCCCGAGACTCCGAGCTCGACCTGGTGGAGGTGGCCCCGATGGCCCGCCCACCGGTCGCCAAGCTCATGGACTACGGCAAGTTCAAGTACGAGAACGCGCAGAAGGCGCGGGACAGCCGGCGTAACCAGACCAACACGGTGATCAAGGAGATGAAGCTCCGGCCCAAGATCGACGTTCACGACTACGAGACCAAGAAGGGTCACGTCGTCCGCTTCCTCAAGGCCGGGGACAAGGTCAAGATCACCATCATGTTCCGCGGGCGGGAGCAGTCCCGGCCCGAGCTCGGCTACAACCTGCTGAAGAAGCTGGCGGCCGACGTGGATGAGTTCGGCTTCGTCGAGTCGTCGCCGAAGCAGGACGGCCGCAACATGCTGATGGTGCTGGGACCGCACAAGAAGAAGGCTGAGGCCAAGGTCGAGGCCGCGGTGGAACGCGACCGGCGGATGGCGGAGCGCCAGGCCGACCTGGAGGCGGAGCGGACCGAGCAGGCGAACCTGCGGGCCCAGCATGCCGCGGAGCCGACGGCCCCGCGCCGGCGCGGACCGGCCGACAACCTCGACCCCGACGTCGACCTGACCTGAGCACGCACACACGAGAGAGAGCAGTTCCATGCCGAAGATGAAGACCCACTCAGGGGCCAAGAAGCGGTTCCGGTTCACGGGCTCGGGCAAGATCATGCACCGCAAGGCGGGCAAGATGCACCTCAACGAGCACAAGCCCAGCACCCGGACCCGCCGGCTCGACGGCGACGCGGTGCTGTCCCCGGGCGACGCGGCCAAGGCCAGGCGTCTGCTCGGCAAGCGCGCCTGATCCCGACTTCCCCCTAGACACAAGGAGTAACTGCCATGGCACGCGTCAAGCGCGCGGTCAACGCCCACAAGAAGCGCCGCGAGGTGCTCGAGCAGGCCTCGGGCTACCGGGGTCAGCGCTCGCGCCTCTACCGCAAGGCGAAGGAGCAGGTCCAGCACTCGCTCGTCTACGCCTACCGCGACCGGCGCGCCCGCAAGGGTGACTTCCGCAAGCTGTGGATCCAGCGGATCAATGCCGCCGCCCGTGCCGAGGGCATGACCTACAACCGGTTCATCTCCGGCCTCAAGTCCGCGGGGGTGGAGGTCGACCGCAAGATCCTGGCGGACCTCGCCGTCACCGACGCCCCGGCCTTCAGCGCGCTGGTCGCAGTGGCCAAGGCCCACGCGGCGGCGGAGACCGACGCCAACGCCGCGGCCTGAGTTCCCTGCGGCATCCGCCTCCCGTCTGCGGTCGGCGCGGCGGCTGCTGCGGCGCAAGGAGCGGGAGCAGGCGCGCCAGTTCCTGGCCGAGGGCCCGCAGGCCGTCGTCGAGGCGCTGGCCGCCGGGGCGGCGCTCGAGGTCCTGGTCGCCGAGGCGATGGTCGACCGGTACGTCGACCTGCTCGAGGGGGCCGCGGGCACCGGCATCCGGGTGAGCGTGGCCCCGGCTGACCTGGTCGCCACCCTGGCGGACACCGTCACGCCGCAGGGCGTCGTCGCAGTCTGTCGTTTTGTCGACGTGACACCCGAGGTGGCCCTGGGTCGGGCGCCGCGGCTGGCTGTGCTCGCCGACCGCGTCCGCGACCCCGGCAACCTGGGCACGGTGATCCGCTGCGCCGACGCCTTCGGCGCGGACGCGGTGCTGGTCAGCCAGGAGTCGGTCGACCTCTACAACCCCAAGACCGTGCGGGCCAGCACCGGCAGCCTGTTCCACCTGCCGATCGCGGTCGCCGTCGACCCGGCGGCGGCCGTCGGGCAGGCCCGGGCCGCGGGGCTGAGGGTGCTCGGCGCCGACGGGGTGGCCGCCGAGACGACCGAGGACCTGGCGCGCACCGGGGTGCTCGCCGGTCCGGTGCTGTGGGTGCTGGGCAACGAGGCCTGGGGGCTGCCCCCCGAGCAGGCCGGCTACCTCGACCGCCGGGTCGGCCTGCCGATGTACGGCCGGGCCGAGAGCCTCAACCTGGCCACCGCCGCGGCGGTCTTGCTCTACGCCACCGCCACTGCCCAACGGGCCGCGTCCGAGCGGCAAACCCAGGTGCCGCGCGCGGCCTCGCGTTCCTAGACTGTGCCGGTGCCGAACGCCGACTACGACCCCGTACGGGTCCCCCCACTGGATGCCGACCACGTCGAGGCCATGGTGGCCGAGGCGCTGGCCGCCTTCGCGACGGCGGGCCCGCCGGCCGCGCTGAAGCAGGCGCGGCTGGCC
>CAXTVE010000109.1:0-9202 GCA_964247485.1 uncultured Propionibacteriaceae bacterium | reverse complement strand
GTCACGGACGACGTGGCTGACCGCCGCGTCGTCGACGCGGGGGTACGCCAGCTCGGCACCGCGCTCGGCGCCGGCCTGCCGGGTCGCCCGGTGCGCCCGCTGCCCGTCGACCAGCAGGCCCATCTGGCCGTTGTGCTCGGCCTGCTGCCCGAGGAGTACGGCGCGCGGTCCCGGTCGGAGTGGGGCGTACGCCCGACCGAGGTCGCGCGGACGGCCGAGGCCGAGGTGCTCGCCCGACTCGGGCGGCAGCCGCCGGGTGCCGCCCACAGCTGGCTGATCCTGGGTGCCCGGCTGACGTGATGGGATGGACCGCGTGACCGAGACCGCGCCGACCACCGAGCCCACCGCGCTGGTGGCCGAGCTGTGGTACGAGGCTGCGCCCGACCTGACCGACCCCGCGCTGCTGGACGCGCTGCGTGCGGTCCTGCCCGGGGTCGAGGCCCAGGCGGACTCGCTGACCGTGGCCTACCGTGACCCGGACAGCAACGGACAGGTCGACGGCGCTCCGGCCCCGTTGATCACGGTGGTGCTGCCGTCGAGCCCGCTGGGCGTGGCGGGCAAGCAGCGTCCCGACCCCGGCCAGACCTGGGACTGGCCGGAGGCGGAGCAGGCCGTCGCCCGGGCCGGTGCCGGGGTCATCGTGACCGAGCTGCTGGTGGCCGGCTGGTCGGCCCAGGACCGGGTCAACGCGGTGACCCGGGTGGTGGCTGCCCTGGTCGCGCACTCGAAGCCGGCACTGGTCTGGTGGCCGCACAGCCAGAAGGTCAGCGAGCCCGAAACGGTGGTCGCCGACGAGGTGGACGGGGTCCTCAACGTGCGCTTCTTCACCGTGGCCGGCGACGACGACGCCATCGTGCTGGACACCCTCGGGCTGCACGTCTTCGGCCTGCCCGACCTGCAGTGCCACTTCCGCGACCGCGAGCCGGGGGAGATCGCCGGGCTGCTCTACGCCACGGCGCTCTATCTCTTCGACTCCGGCGACGTCATCGGCGACGGCAACACGATCTCGGGCCCGGCGGACGGCGAACGCTTCGTCTGCCGCCGGGAGTCCGCGCTGCTTGCGCCGACCCGCCGGGTGCTGGACGTCGACCTGGGCGACCCGTATGCCGCTGGGAGGCGTGATCGCTGAACGCCCAGGTGTCACGTTGATACCAACCGGTCATGGCGATGACTCTGCGACTGACCTCGGGCTCGAAGGTCCTCCTGCGCTCGTCGACGAGCTGGGTGAGGGCCCGGTGCGCGATCTACGGCTGCGCCTGAGACGACGCTCCGACCTGGTCATCGATGCGGCGACCGGTGAAGGACCACCCGCCGATGCAGCCGTCCTCTGGAGCAGCTGGGTCAGTCCTCGGCCGTCCTGAGGGTGCGGCGTACCGCCAGCAGCTCCATCTCGGGACGATAGGCGACCAGCCGCTCGACGGTGTCCAGCACCTCGACCAGGTGGGCCCGGTCCGCGCTCACCACCGCCACCCCGACGCCGGCGCGGCGGTGCAGGTCGAGGTGGTCCACCTCGGCCACGCTGAGCTCGAAGCGCTTGCGCACCTCCGCGATCAGCGGCCGGACCAGTGACCGCTTCTCCTTGAGCGAGCGGACGTCGCCCAGCAGCAGGTCGAACTCCAGGGCCCCGATCCACATGGTCACGCCCGCGATTATCGCGGAGTCGGGCTATTGGTCTGGGGTCTGACCATTGACAGCCGCCGAGCCTCACCACGAGACTGCAGCCTGAAGCACACCGGCGTGTCCGACTCGGGGGACAGGAACCACGCAATGACGACCAACCAGGATCTCGACGACGACGCTCGCGGTCTGGCCGACCTCGGGTACGCCCAGGAGCTCCGCCGCGGCATGTCGGCATTCTCCAACTTCGCCATCTCGTTCTCGATCATCTCCATCCTGGCCGGCTGCATCACCTCCTATCGCATCGCCCTGGTGTCCGGCGGCCCGTCGGCGCTGACGCTGGGTTGGCTGATCGTCGGGGTGATGGTGCTCGCGGTCGCCCTGGCCATGGCCGAGATCTGCTCGCGCTACCCGACCGCGGGCGGTCTCTACTTCTGGGCCGGGCGGCTGGCGAAGACCAACAAGCGGCAGTGGGCCTGGTTCGTCGGCTGGTTCAACTTCATGGGCGAGGTGGCGGTCACCGCGGCCATCGACTTCGGCTGCGCGTCGACCTGGATGGCCTTCGCCAGCCTGATGGGCTGGGTGGAGGAGGTCACCCCGGCCAAGATCTTCCTCACCTTCGTGCTCATCATCCTGGCGCACGCCCTGCTCAACACGTTCGGGGTCAAGCTGGTCGGACTCCTGTCCAACATCTCCGCCTGGTGGCACGTGGTCGGCGTGCTGGTCATCGTGGCGCTGCTCTGGATCCTGCCCGACTCGCACCAGTCGCCCTCGTTCACCCTGACCGGCTTCCACAACGAGACCGGCTGGACCTTCCTGCCCTACGTCTTCTTGATGGGCCTGCTGATGGCCCAGTACACCTTCACCGGGTACGACGCCTCGGCCCACGTCTCCGAGGAGACCAAGAACGCCGCGGTCGCGGCCCCGCGGGGGATCGTGATGAGCGTGCTGGTCTCGCTGATCGGCGGCTTCATCCTGCTGTACTCGATCACCGCCGCCATCCCCGACGGCTCCGAGGAGGGCCTGACCACGCTCGCCGCGTCCGAGACCGGGCTGCCGCCGGCGCAGATCTTCCTGGACTCGATGGGCCCGGACGTGGCGGCGTTCTGCCTGTTCATCGTCTGTGTCGCCCAGTTCCTGTGCGGGATGGCCTCCGTGACGGCCAACTCCCGGATGACCTACGCCTTCTCGCGGGACAACGCCCTCCCGGGCTCCCGGATCTGGGCCAAGGTCAATCCGAGCACCGGCACGCCGACCAACTCGATCTGGCTGTGCGTGGTCCTCTCCATCATCCTCGCCTCGCCGGCGCTGATCTCGCCGGTCGCCTACTTCGCCGTCACGTCGATCGCGGTGATCGGGCTCTACATCGCGTACGTCGTCCCGGTCCTGCTGCGCCGGCTCAGCCCGGACTTCCGGCCCGGCCCGTGGCACCTCGGCCGGTGGAGCGCGCTGATCGGCTGGGTCGCGGTGATCTGGGTGGCCTTCATCTGCATCCTGTTCGTGCTGCCGCCGGTGTCGCCGGTCGAGGTCGAGACCTTCAACTACGCGCCGGTCGCCGTCGCCGTGGTGGTGATCATCGCGGTGGTGACCTGGCAGGCGTGGGGCAAGCGCACCTTCATGCGCGGCGCCAAGGACGAGCACATGGCGATGGCCCGGGACCAGGTCCTCGACGAGCGCTGAGGTGACTGCCGCCGTCGACCTGGGCGCCGCCGTCCTGGGGGCCGCGCGCAGCCGTCATGCGTTCGAGGACTGCGTGGAGCGGCTGGCGACGGCCATCCGGCTCGGCGTCTATCCCGACGGGAGCACGCTGCCGCCGGAGCGGGTGCTCGCCGTCCGGATGGGCGTCTCGCGGGCCACGCTGCGCGAGGCGATCGCTGCGCTGCGCACGGCCGACCTCGTGCGGACCACCCGGGGCCGGGCCGGCGGCACCATGGTGGACCACCCGCCGGTCACCCCCGGTGACGCGCCCGCGCTGACCACCCCGCGCCCGGTGCTGATGGACTCGCTGGTCTACCGCCGGATCGTCGAGCCCGGAGCCTGCTACCTCGCGGCCACTCGCCCGCTGACCGAGGACCAGCGCCAGCTGCTGACCGACGCGCACGCCGCGGTCGCCGAGGCGGCGAGCCCGGCCGAGCACCGCCAGGCCGACTCCCGCCTGCACCTGGCCATCGCCTCGATCACCGCCTCCGACCATGTGGTCGACGCGGTCACCGGCGTCCAGGCCCACCTGCACCAGATGCTCGTCGCCATCCCGGTGCTGCCGGTCAACATCGCCCACTCCAGCCGCCAGCACGCCGAGATCGTCGGCGCCATCCTCAAAGGCAACCCCCGGCGGGCCCGTGTCGTCATGGAGAGCCACTGCGACGACACCGCGGCGCTCCTTCGGGGCCTGCTCGGATGAGAGCAGAATCGAGCACCATGAGTACCGAGCGGGCGCGAGGTGCAGCAGAGATGACCGAACTGCGCAACAACCGGCATCTGAGCGTGCACGACCTGCGGCGCCGGATCAGCGAGGGCGACCTCGACACCGTGGTGGTCGCGTTCACCGACATGCAGGGCCGGCTGCAGGGCAAGCGGATGCATGCGGTCTACTTCGCCGAGCACGTGCTCGGCCACGGCACCGAGGGCTGCAACTACCTGCTCGCGGTGGACGTCGAGATGAACACCGTCGACGGCTACGCGATGTCGTCCTGGGAGCGCGGCTACGGCGACCTCGAGTTCGTGCTCGACCTGGCGACCATCCGGCTGCTGCCGCACATGCCCGGCGCCGCGATGGTGCAGTGCGACCTGGTCTGGCTCGACCACACCCCGGTCGTGCAGTCGCCGCGGACGATCCTCAAGACCCAGCTCGACCGGGTCGCCGAGCGCGGCATGGTCGCCCTGGCCGGGACCGAGCTGGAGTTCATCGCCTTCGACACGAGCTACGAGGAGGCGGGGCGGCGGAACTACCGGGACCTGGTGCCGGTCAACACCTACAACGTCGACTACTCGATCCTCGGCGGTGCCCGGGCCGAACCGCTGCTGCGGGAGATCCGCAACGTCATGTACGCGGCCGGGCTGGACGTCGAGTCGGCCAAGGGGGAGTGCAACTTCGGCCAGCACGAGATCGGCTTCCTGTATGCGGACGCTCTGACCACCGCGGACAACCACGCGGTGTACAAGACGGTGGCCAAGGAGATCGCCGCCCAGCAGGGGAAGTCGATCACCTTCCTGGCCAAGTACAACGAGCGCGAGGGCAGCTCCTGCCACATCCACCTGTCACTGCGGGGGGCGGACGGCAGCACGGTCTTCTGGGCCGACGACGCCCGGACGCCGCTGTACGACTCGTTCGTGGCCGGCCTGCTGGCCACGATGGCCGACTTCACCCTGCTGTACGCGCCCAACATCAACTCCTACAAGCGGTTCGCCCCCGGCAGCTTCGCTCCCACCACGATCGCGTGGGGCACTGACAACCGGACCTGCGCCGTCAGGCTGGTCGGCCGGGGCGGCGGCGCCCGGCTGGAGAACCGGGTGCCCGGGGCGGACGCGAACCCCTACCTGGCCCTGGCGGCGATGCTCGCCGGCGGGCTGTACGGCATCGAGAACTCACTCGAGCTCGATCCCGAGCTGACCGGCAACGCCTACAGCTCCGGGCTCCCCACGGTCCCGAGAACGTTGCGCGACGCCCGCGAGGCCTGGCTGAGCTCTGACATCGCCCGGGCCGCGTTCGGCGACGAGGTGGTCGACCACTACGCCAACATGGCGACCGTCGAGCTGGCCGCCTTCGACGCCGCGGTCACCGACTGGGAGCTGCGCCGCGGCTTCGAGCGGATGTGAGCATGCCGGTCACGCCGTCGAAGGGCAAGGGGGATGACCCCCTCGCACCCCCGAAGAGCACCGTCCTGATCAACCCGGCCACCGAGCAGCCGGTCGGCGAGGTCGAGCCCACCGACCTGGCCCGCACCGACGTCCTGATCGAGGCGGCCGTCGCGGCGTTCCCGGCCTGGCGCGACCTGGCCCCGGGGGACCGGGCCCGGCTGCTGCGCCGGTTCGCCGACGTGGTCGACGCCCACGGCGAGGAGCTGGCCCAGCTCGAGGTCCGCAACTCCGGGCACACGATCGGCAACGCCCGCTGGGAGGCCGGCAACGTCCGCGACGTGCTGCACTACTACGCCGCCGCACCCGAGCGGCTGTTCGGCCGGCAGATCCCGGTCCCCGGCGGTGTCGACGTCACGTTCCGTGAGCCGCTCGGCGTGGTCGGGGTGATCGTGCCCTGGAACTTCCCCATGCCGATCGCCGGCTGGGGGTTCGCGCCGGCCCTGGCCGCCGGCAACACGGTGGTGCTCAAGCCCGCCGAGCTGACGCCGCTGACGGCGATCCGGCTGGCCGAGCTGGGCCGGGAGGCGGGCCTCCCGGAGGGGGTGTTCACGGTCATCCCCGGCCGGGGATCGGTGGTGGGGGAGCGCTTCGTCACCCACCCGGGTGTGCGCAAGGTCTGCTTCACCGGCTCGACCGAGGTCGGCAAGCAGATCATGCGCGGCTGTGCGGACCAGGTGAAACGGTGCACCCTGGAGCTGGGTGGCAAGAGCGCGAACGTGATCTTCGCCGACGCCGACCTGCCCGCGGCGGCGGCGAGTGCCCCGTATGCGGTCTTCGACAACGCCGGCCAGGACTGCTGCGCCCGCTCGCGGATCCTGGTCCAGGCCTCGGTGCTGGGGGAGTTCCTCGACCACTTCGAGCGGGCGGTGCGGGGTGTCGTGGTCACCGACCCGGCCGACGAGCGGGCGGAGATGGGCCCGCTGATCTCGGCTGGCCAGCGGAGCACGGTCCGCGGCTACCTGGACGAGGTCGAGGTCGCCTTCGCCGGCGACGCCCCCGGCGGTCCCGGCTTCTGGCTGCCGCCGTCGGTGGTGCTGGCGGACTCGCCCGACCAGCGGATCTGGCGGGAGGAGGTCTTCGGCCCGGTGGTCGCGGTGCTGCCCTTCGCCGACGAGGCCGAGGCGGTCGCGCTGGCCAACGACACCGAGTACGGGCTGTCCGGCTCGATCTTCACCGCCGACCTGAGCCGCGCGCTCCGGGTGGCCCGGGCGATCCAGTCGGGCAACCTGAGCGTCAACTCCCACTCATCGGTCCGCTACTGGACCCCGTTCGGCGGTTACAAGCAGTCCGGTCTGGGGCGCGAGCTCGGACCCGACGCCCCCAACGCCTTCACCGAGGAGAAGAACGTGTTCTTTGCCACTTCCCCGCTGGGCCCCCCGGCATGACCGGCCGGGTCGACGGCCGGGTCGCCGTGGTCACCGGCGGGTGTTCCGGGATCGGCCTGGCCAGCGTCCGCCGGCTGGCCGCCGAGGGCGCCCGGGTGGTGGTCGGCGACGTGGACGAGGCCCGTGGCCCCGAGGTCGCCGCCGAGGTGGGCGGGCTCTTCCGGCGGACCGACGTGACGAGCGAGGACCAGGTCCGCGACCTGTTCGGGGCCGCGCACGAGGCGTACGGGTCGGTGGACATCGCCTTCAACAACGCCGGCATCTCCCCGCCCGACGACGACTCGATCCTGACCACCGAGCTGGACGCGTGGCGCCGGGTGCAGGAGGTCAACCTGACCAGCGTCTACCTGTGCTGCCGCGCCGCGCTGCCCTACATGATCGAGCAGGGGCGCGGCTCGATCATCAACACGGCATCGTTCGTCGCGGTGATGGGCGCCGCGACCTCGCAGATCTCCTACTCGGCGTCCAAGGGCGGCGTGCTCAGCCTCAGCCGGGAGCTCGGGGTGCAGTTCGCCCGACAGGGCATCCGGGTCAACGCGCTCTGCCCGGGACCGGTAAACACCCCGATGCTGACCGAGCTCTTCGCCGCCGACCCGGAGCGGGCGGCACGCCGGCTGGTGCACGTGCCGATGGGCCGGTTCGCCGACCCGGAGGAGATCGCGAACGCCGTGCTCTTCCTGGCCTCGGACGAGTCCAGCTTCGTGACGGCCAGCACCTTTCTCGTCGACGGTGGAATCAGTGCGGCGTATGTAACTCCCGTATAACAGAATGGTGACCATGGCCAGGCCGGTGATTGGATTGAGCACCTACCGCGAGCAGGCGGCGTGGACGGTGTGGAACATGCCGGCCGACCTGCTGCCGTCGCTCTACACCCGCTCGGTCGAGGCCGCCGGGGCCGTGGTCATGCTGCTGCCGCCCCAGGCCGACGGTGCGGCGGACATCGTGGCCCGCCTGGACGGCCTGATCATCACGGGCGGCCCCGACATCGACCCCGACCGCTACGGACAGCAGCGCGGACCGCGTACGGTGCGGGTCCGGCGGGACCGGGACGTCTGGGAGCTCGCCCTGCTGGACGCGGCCGAGGCCGCCGGGCTGCCGACCCTGGGCATCTGTCGCGGCATGCAGCTGATGGCGGTCCGCGGCGGCGGCGCGCTGGAGCAGCACCTGCCCGACGTGGTCGGCCACGACGAGCACGCGCCGGACTCCAGCTCCTACGGTTGGACCGCGATCCGCACCGCCAAGGACTCGCTGGTCCGTCAGCTGGTCGGCGACAACCTGCAGGTCAGCTGCCACCACCACCAGGCGGTGACCAGCCACCCGGGCTTCAAGCCCACCGCGCGGGCCGCGGACGGGACCATCGAGGCGATGGAGGACCCGGAGCGGCCGTTCTGGCTCGGCGTGCAGTGGCACCCCGAGAGCGGCGACGACCACGGCCTGTTCCTCGGCCTGGTCGAGGCCGCCACGCGCCAGCGCCTGCCCGCCTGACGTGCCCCCGCCCGGGGCGGCCGGACCGGCGGGGACCGGGGCGTCCGGCGTGGCCCCTCAGGGCTCGATGAGCCCGGCGCGGATGGCGTAGCGCGTGAGCTCGGTCCGGTCCCGCATGCCGAGCTTGGCGAGGATGTTGGCCCGGTGCCGCTCGACCGTCTTGAGACTGATCGTCAGGGCCTCGGCGATGCCCTTGGAGGACGTGCCCTCGGCGATCAGCTTGAGGACCTCGTCCTCTCGGGGGGTCAGGACGTTGGCCGGAACGCGTTCCCCCCGGCGCAACCGTTCCCGGTAGTTCCGGATCAACGCACTCATCGCTCCGGGATAGAGGAAGGACTCGCCGCGCATGGCCGCGTGACAGGCCTCCACCAGATCCTGGTCGGCGACCGACTTCAAGACGTAGCCCGATGCTCCGGCGCGCAGCGACTCGAAGAAGTACTGCTCGTTGTCGTACATCGACAACATCAGGATCCGTGGCGCCGAGCGGGTCCGCGACAGTTCGCGGGCGGCCTGCAGGCCCGTCATCCGGGGCATCGCAACGTCCAGGATGGCCAGGTCGAGGTCGGTCGTGCGGGCCAACGCGACGGCCTCGGCCCCGTCCCCCGCTTCCGCGACCACCCGCAGTCCGGGCTCGTTGTCCAGGATGAGGCGTACGCCGCGGCGAACGAGCGCATGGTCGTCGGCCAGCAGGATCCGAACGCCGCCGGCCGGTTTCACAGCCGCTCCCGGCTGGTCGACGGCTCCGCCGGAACGACGAGCCGCACTTCGGTGCCGCCGCCGATCCGGGGTCCGAGGGTCAAGCTCCCGTTGACCAGGAGGGCCCGTTCGCGCATGCCGCGGATCCCCGAGCCCTCCCC
>CAXTVE010000108.1:7095-9336 GCA_964247485.1 uncultured Propionibacteriaceae bacterium | reverse complement strand
CTCCGGCGCCGCCGTCGTCGAACTCACTCGTCAGGACGCCCACCAGCGACCGGGCGCGGTCCAGCCAGCCGGCCTCACCGGTCGCAGCGGCGAGCCGGACGAGCGCCTGGGCCAGGGCCGCATAGTCCTCCGCGATGCCGGGCGCTGCGCCCGGCCGGCCGTCCCGGGACACCCGCCGCAGCCGGCCCTCGCGCCAGTGCGCCCGCCACACGGCCTCTGCCGCCCCGGTGGCCAGCGCCAGCCAGTCCGGGCGGCCGAAGACCATCGCCGCACCGGTCAGGGCATCGACCAGCCAGCCGTTCCAGGCCGCCACCACCTTGTCGTCCCGCCCGGGGCGGTGTCGTTCCGCGCGTGCCGCCCGCAGCTGCTCCCGGACCCGGGCGAACCGCCCAGCGTCGTCCGGGTCAGCCAGCAGCTGCAGGGTCGAGGCACCCTCCTCGAAGGTCCCGCCGGCGGTCACGGTGAAGACCGCCGCCGCCCACGACCCGTCCTCCGCGCCCAGCACGGCCGTCAGCTGCTCCGGCGTCCAGACGGAGAAGGCACCCTCGTGCAGGTGACCCGCCGCGTCGAGCGAATCGGCGTCGAGGCTGGCGGCGAACGCACCGTCGGGCGTCCGCATCTCGGCGACCAGCCAGTCCACGGTCTCGGTCACCACCCGGGCGGCCAGCGGGTCGGCGGTCCGGCGCCACCAGTGCGTGTAGACGCCGAGCAGCAGCGCGTTGTCGTAGAGCATCTTCTCGAAGTGCGGCACTACCCAGCCGGCGTCCCCGCTGTAGCGGGCGAACCCGCCGGCGAGCTGGTCGTAGATCCCGCCCCGGGCCATCGCGGCCAACGTCTGCTCGGCCATCGGCATCGCCACCGGTCCGCCGTCGCGCAGCAGCGCCTCCAGCACCATCGACGGTGGGAACTTGGGCGCCCGGCCGAAGCCGCCGGCGGCCTCGTCGAAGTCGTCCCGCAGCGCCTGCACCGCCGTCGTGCAGTCCGCGGCGGAGGGCGCGCCGGTCAGCCCGTCCAGCCGCCGCCGGTCCAGCTCGCCGACGATGGTGGACGCACTGCGCTGCACCTCCTCGCGCCGGTCGGTCCACGCCTCGGTGATGGCCCCGAGCAGCTGGCGGAACGACGGCAGCCCGTGCCGTGGCCCCGGCGGGAAGTAGGTGCCGGCGAAGAAGGGCAGCCGCTCCGGGGTGAGGAAGACGCTCATCGGCCAGC
Source organism: uncultured Propionibacteriaceae bacterium (assembly GCA_964247485.1). Classification (GTDB taxonomy): domain Bacteria; phylum Actinomycetota; class Actinomycetes; order Propionibacteriales; family Propionibacteriaceae; genus Microlunatus. Next base: position 8,127 of record CAXTVE010000108.1, on the reverse strand, counting down.
CGCCGTGGCCGGTCAGTCCCTGTGTGGCCTGCATGTAGACGGCGTCCACATCCGGCCGCTCCTCCCGGTCGACCTTGACGGCGACGAAGCCGGCGTTGAGCACCTCGGCGACAGCGGGGTCCTCGAAGGACTCGTGGGCCATCACGTGGCACCAGTGGCAGGCGGCGTAGCCCACCGACAAGAAGATCGGCACGTCCCGCCGGGCCGCCTCGGCGAACGCCTCGTCGCCCCACTCGTACCAGTCGACGGGGTTCTCGGCGTGCTGCCGCAGGTAGGGGCTCAGCGAGTCCTTCAGCCGGTTCGCCACCCGGCCAGCCTTCCACTGCCGGCGCCGGACCGGGAACTCAGCCCGTCAGCCGGCCGAGCTCTGCGACCTCGTCGTCGCTCAGCGACCAGCCGACCCCGCCCGCGTTGTGCCGGGCCTGCTCGGCGGTCTTGGCGCCGGGGATCGGCACCGTGCCCTGGGCCACCAGCCAGTTCAGCGCGACCTGCCCCGGCGTACGCCCGTCGTGGTCCGCCCCGATCTCCCCGAGCCGGCGGATCAGCGGCTCGAGCGTGGCCAGCTGACGGCGGTAGCGCAGTCCGCGGATCCCGGGCGGCGGCTTGCCCGGCGAGTACTTGCCGGTGAGCAGACCCTGGGCCAGCGGGCTGTAGGCGACGACCGTCACCCCGAGCTCCCGACAGACGTCGAGCAGGCCGGACCGCTCGGGCTTGCGGGTCAGCAGGCTGTACTCCACCTGGTTCGTGGCCAGCGGGACACCCTCGGCGGCCAGCACCCGGTGCGCCTCCCGCAGCCGGCCAGGGCCGTAGTTGGACACCCCGACCGCACCGACCAGACCCTGCTGCGCGGCCGCGGCCAGATCGAGCAGCCAGGACCTCGTGCCCAGGGGCAGCGGAAAGTGGATCTGATAGAGCGCGACCCGCGGCTGGCCGAGCCGGTGCAGCGACGCCTCCAGGGCGGCCAGCAGCGGTCCGCGCCGCCCCGCCCGCCAGGGCAGCGCGCCGAACTTGGTCGCCACGGCGACCAAGTTC
>CAXTVE010000108.1:0-7085 GCA_964247485.1 uncultured Propionibacteriaceae bacterium | reverse complement strand
AAGGCCGGCCAGTAGACGGCGTGGAAGCGCAGGATGTCCTTGCCGATGACGTGGTGCACCGTCGGCCACCACGACGCGAAGCGTTCGGGGTCGGTGCCGTACCCGGCGGCCGTGGCGAACCGAGTCCGCCCGGCCGCGCGCGCGGCCGCGTACGCCGCCGCCACGTCGGCACTGGTGTAGTCCCGGCCGTAGCCCCAGTAGCTGCGGTCGCCCCACGCCCAGGTGCCGACGCCCAGCGGCAGGCCCTCCGGCCCACCCGCCCACAGAGCGGTCACGCCGGTGGCGGGCTCTTCGGCGCCGGCCCGTCGGCCTCCGGGGCCTCCGGGTCGTCGTCGGCCCGCGGGATGTTGATCTTGCCCAGCTGCTTGCGCATGTTGGCGACCAGCAGGGCCACGGCGATCAGCAGCAGCACCGTGATGATGAGCGGCGTCCAGCCCGGCTTGACCACGTCGGGGTCCAGCTCGAGCCAGATCATGCCGGAACCCTACCCACCTCCTGCGGCGCCCACCGCTCCTCGTCGGCCGGCACGGCGATCCCGGCGAACAGGTCGTCCTCGGGGACCGGCGCGTCCACCAGGCTGCGGACCAGCTGCCAGTCCTCGGTCGGCCAGACCGACTTCTGCAGGTCGATCGGCATCGAGAACCAGAATCCGTCGGGGTCGACCTGGGTCGCGTGGGCGATCAGGGCCCGGTCCCGGACGTCGAAGTAGTCCCCACAGGGCACCCGGGTCGTGATCCGGGCGGCCTGCTCCGGGTCGTCCGGCCAGTCCTTCAGCCGCTCGGCCCAGGGCGACTCCAACCCGCGCTCGACCATCGCCTCGCTCAGCGCCACCATCCGGGCGCGGGAGAAGGTGAAGGAGTAGTAGAGCTTGAGCGGCTGCCAGGGCGCACCGAGCTCGGGGTAGGCGTCCGGGTCGGCGGCGGCGTCGAAGGCCGCGACGCTGATCCGGTGGCACATGATGTGGTCCGGGTGCGGGTAGCCGCCGTTCTCGTCGTACGTCGTGACCACGTGGGGCTGGAACTGCCGGATCACCTTCACCAGGGGTGCGACGGCCTCGTCGAGGTCCACCCGGGCAAAGCAGTCGTCGGGCAGCGGCGGCAGCGGGTCACCCTCCGGCAGCCCGGAGTCGATGAAGCCGAGCCAGACCTGGTCGACCCCGAGGATCTCCCGGGCCCGGTCCATCTCCTGCCGACGGATGGCGGAGATGTTGGCCAGCACGTCGGGGCGTTCCATGGCGGGGTTGAGGATCGAGCCGCGCTCACCACCGGTACAGGTCGCGACCACCACCTCGACCCCCTCGGCCACATAGCGGGCCGTGGTCGCCGCACCCTTGCTCGACTCGTCGTCGGGGTGCGCGTGGACGTGGAGCAGGCGCAGGCGCTCGCCTTGGCGGTCCACCCGCAGCGGTGGCTGGGTCATGGGCGCCATGGTGCCACGCAGCGTAGAACAATGGGGGCGTGTCCGATGTCGCCGAGCGCCTGCGGCTGCGCTACCCCCCGCCCCGGCTGCCCCGGCCGGTGCTGGTCGCCGTGGTCGCGGTCGGCGCCGCGGTCGGGCTGGCCTGGCTAATCTGGTCGGCGACCTTCCACGCGACCCCGCCCGTGTCGGCCCAGGTGTCGGCCTATCGCGTCGTGTCGGACACCGAGATCGCGGTCACGCTGACGGTGGACCGGCCGGACCCGTCCCGGGCGGTGGTCTGCCGGGTCCTCGCTCAGGCAATGGACTTCTCCCCGGTCGGGGAGCTCGAGGTGCTGGTGCCCGGCACCTCGGCCAAGGTGGTCAACCGCAGGGAGACGCTGGTCACGACGCGTGCGGCGGTGACCGCGACCGCCAAGGGGTGCGAGCTCGCCTGACGGCCCGGCGGGCCGCGGCTTGGTACCGTAGGCGGATGTCGGAGAACGCGACCCAGACCGTCTGGCTGACTGCTGAGGCCTACGACAAGCTCCAGCGTGAGCTGGACCAGCTGTCCGGCCCGGGCCGCGCCGAGGTCACCGCCAAGATCGCCCAGGCCCGCGACGAAGGCGACCTCAAGGAGAACGGTGGCTATCACGCGGCCCGCGAGGAGCAGGGCAAGCAGGAGGCCCGGATCCGCCAGCTGACGCAGATGCTCCGCCGCGCGGAGGTGGGTGAGCCGCCGGCGACGAGCGACGAGGTGGGTCCCGGATCCAAGGTGACGATCGCGTTCGACGGCGATGAGTCCGACACCGACACCTTCGTCCTGGGATCGCGCGAGCTGCTGGGCCTGGACTCCGAGGCCGACAACGTCTACAGCCCGCAGTCCCCGCTCGGGGCGGCCATCCTGGGTCTCCGGCGGGGCGACGAGGCCTCGTACAGTGCCCCCAACGGCCGGTCCATCAACGTGACGGTGGTGAAGGTCGAGCCCTTCGGTGGCTGACGCCCACCGGCGGCTCCCCCACGGGTACACCAACGCTACGGCGTCCGACGGTCGGACCGTCGTCAAGCACTACCTCGGTCCCGATGCCGATGTGCGCCAGCGCAGCGAGGTGACCGCGCTGTCCGCCCTGCGTGGGTTGCTCCCGGTGCCGCCGCTGGTGGCCTCCGGTCCGGGCGAGATCACCCTGGCCTTCGTCGGGGGACGGCCCGGGCAGGAGCTGCTCGAGGAGCGACCCGGGGAGGTGCTGCACGCGGTGGGTCGGCTGGCCGCCCAGGTCGCCGCCGTCGACGGCTCGACCCTGCTCGGGCTCGAGCGGGCTCCGGGTGAGCAGGTGCTGGTGCACGGCGACTTCGGCCCGCAGAACCTGCTGCTGGACGAGGTGACCCTCGAGCCGACCGCGCTGCTCGACTGGGAGTTCACGCACCTCGGCCAGGAGAACGAGCACGACGATGTCGCCTGGGCGGAGTGGATCGTCCGGACCCACCACCCGCATCTGGTCACGGCACTGCCGGCCCTGTTCGCCGGGTACGGCAGCGAGCCGGCGTGGCGCGTACGCCAGGAGCGGATGCTGGTCAAGTGCCGCTGGGCCATCGACTTCGCCGCCCGCTGGCCCGGCGGCGGCACCGCAGGCCATGACCTCTGGCAGTCCCGCCTCGCCGCCACCGCCGTCTTCACCCCATGACCCCGCCCCCTCCCGGGCCGCGGAAACCTATGCCGGCATAGGTTCCGCCTACCCAGCACAGCTTGCAACCTGTGCCCGGTCACCGGAACCTATGCCGGCATAGGTTTCTGGATCAGAGGGTGCGGAGGAGGTCGGTCGCCTCGGTGGGCGTGAGGGCCCCGGTCGCGACCTCGGCCAGGACCTGCTCGCGCGTCAGCGCTGGCGGCGGCTCGGGATCCCCGGCCAGGTCGAGCTTGCGCAACAGGTCGTTGAAGCGGAGCCGCGCCGTGGGATAGGAGACACCGAGGTGCTTCTCGACCTCCCGCAGGTTGCCGCGGGAGGCGAGAAACACCCGGAGCATGTCCGTCTCGGCGGGGCTCAGCGCGCAGAAGGGGCAGGACGCGAACACCCCGGCCAGCTCGCTGCCGCAGGCGGTGCAGCCCAGCCGGGTGGTGGCCAGCCGCTCTCCGCAGACCGGGCAGTCACTCGGTGCGCGGTGCTCGTGGTGCTGCCCGGCGGGACGACGCGGCCCGTCGGTCACGCCACTCCCGCCTCGCTCGGCCGGTCGGAGCCGATCCGCACCTGGGCATGACCCATCACGACCTCGATGTCCAGCTTGGCGCTGCCGTTGCCCATCACGACCTCGTCCCCGGCGCCGCTGTGGCCGCCGGACCAACTCACCTTGCCGAGCTGCGCGTCGCCCTTGACCGTCACGTTGGACTGGTCACCCAGGGTGATGGACAGCGAGCCGGACTCGGCCCGGATGCGGTTGCGGCCGGTGGTGATGGCCCCGGAGATGGTGGCCTGGCCGGCCTGGATCAACGCGTCGTTGATCTCGCCGACGTCGAGCAGCTTGGCCCCGCCGGCGGTCACCCGCACCTTGCCCAGATGCGGCACCCGCTCGGTGTTCAGGCTGCCGGCGGTCACCTCGACGTCGACCACGATGTTGGGGTTGACCTTGAGCAGCAGCTCCTTGCCCAGGCCGAGGGAGCGGATGTCGTCCAGGGACCGCGGCGCCCCGCGCAGGATGCTGAAGCCGTCGAGCGACGCGCCCAGCTCACCGTCGCTGGACACCTCCAGCACCGCCCCGTTACGGCGGAGCACGTGCGGGCCGTCCGCGGACAGGGTCGCCACCGAGGTCTCGCCGACGATGCGCACCCGGCGGCCGACCGCGCGCACCGAGATCCGCTCGACCCCGCTGGTGTTGACCGGCTTGGCCCGCACCGGCTCGCTCACCTGCGGCTCGGGCCCCGGCTCGGGCGCCGACACCTCGGACGGGCGGGCGGGCGGCACGAAGCTCTCGCTGGTGTGGGTCGCGTGCTGCGGCCGATCGGTCTCCGCCGCCCACGGGTCCGCGTCGCCAGCGGCGGCCAGCTCCTCGTTGGACGGCTCGACCGCAACCGAGTCCGGCTGAGCCACCGCCTCCGAGGGTGCCGGCTGAGCCGCCGGCTCCGCGGCGGTCGCGGTGTTTGCCTTGAGAGCGTCGATGCGCCGAGCGGCCTCAGCCGCGTCGACGCGTCCGGCAGCGAGCTCTTCGAGAATGCTGGTCATATCAGAAGATGCCATGCATCGAATGTAAAGCCGGGCTTATCAGAATGGAACACTGCCACCCCATCTCAGGGGGCATTCGGGGTCTGTATATGCTTGCACCATGCAAACGATCCCGGCGCCCAGCCGCGCGCAGGTGACGGCGGAGGTGCTCGACGTCTTGATGAACGTCGGCCGTCGCTTCCGCCGCCGCGGCGCAGGGACCACGATCGACCCCGGGTCGTTCTGGCTGCTCCGCACGCTCGCCGGGGACGGGCCCGTGCGCGTCACCGAGCTGGCCGCGGCCTCCGGCCTCGACGCGTCGACGGTCTCCCGCCATCTCACGGCTCTGCACCGCGCCGGACTCGTGGAGCGTGCCCCCGACCCGGATGACCGGCGGGCGCGGCGCGTCCAGGTGTCCGCCAGCGGCCGCCTCGAGCTGGACGAGGCCCTCGCCCAGCGCCGGGCCCTGCTGGAACGCAGCCTGAGTGACTGGTCCGACAGCGAGGTCGAACAGCTGCACACGATGATCACCCGGATGCTCGCCGGCCTGGAGAGCACCAAGGAAGGAAGCCCTGACCATGACCGCTGAACCCACCGACGACCAGCGGACAGCCGAGGTCGGGACGGACGCCGCGCCGGCGGGCTACCTCAGCCGCAAGCAGATCCTGGTGGTGATGGGCGGCCTGATGACCGGCATGTTCCTGGCCGCGCTCGACCAGAGCATCGTCGGCGTCGCCCTGCCGAAGATCACCTCCGAGCTCGGCGGGCTCGACAAGCTCTCCTGGGTCGTCACCGCCTACCTGCTCACCTCGACCGCCGCCACGCCGCTGTGGGGCAAGATCTCCGACCTCTACGGCCGCCGGCCCATGTTCCAGTCGGCGATCGTGGTCTTCCTGGCCGGCTCGATGGTCTGCGGCTTCGCCGGACCGATCGCCGATGCGCTGTCGCTGCCCGGCATCGATGTGATGATCGTCGGCCGGGCGATCCAGGGCCTCGGTGGCGGCGGGCTGATGTCGCTCGCCCTGGCGGTCATCGGTGACATCATCCCGCCGCGCGAGCGCGGTCGGTACCAGGGCCTGTTCGGCGCGGTCTTCGGGGTCTCCTCGGTCGCCGGCCCCCTGCTCGGCGGCCTGTTCACCGACCATCTCGGCTGGCAGTGGATCTTCTTCATCAACCTGCCGATCGGTGCGGCCGCCCTGGTCGTGACCTCGATCGCCCTCAAGCTGCACCACGTCCGCCGGGAGGCCCGGGTCGACTACCTCGGGGCCGCGCTCGTCGTCGGTGCCGTCACCAGCCTGGTGCTCTACCTCAGCTGGGCCGGGCCGGACGTCGGCTGGACCTCCAGCACCGGCCTCGGCCTGCTGGGCGCCGTGGTGGTCCTGGTCGCGCTGTTCGTGCTGGTCGAGCGCCGGGCCGCGGAGCCGATCATCCCGATCGGCCTGTTCCGGCAGTGGACCTTCACCTCGAACGTCGCCTTTGCGATGATCATGGGCGTCGGGATGTTCGGCGGGCTGATCTACCTGCCCATCTACCTGCAGGCGGTCAAGGGCTACTCCGCGACCCAGTCCGGGCTGGCCATGCTGCCGCTGGTGGCCGGCATCTTCGCCACCTCCATCAGCGGCGGCCAAATCATGTCCCGCACCGGCCGCTACAAGTGGATGCCGATCAGCGGCGCCATCGTGGTCGGGGCCAGCCTGTTCGGCCTTTCGATGCTGGACGTCGACACCGGCTACGGGCTTCTCGCGGTCATCATGTTCGCCTTCGGGGCCGGCCTCGGCCTGACCATGCAGGTCACCGTGACCGCCGTGCAGAACAGCGTCGACCGGCGGGACATGGGTGCGGCCACCGCCTCGGTCACCTTCTTCCGGTCGATGGGCGGAGCGCTCGGCACGGCCCTGTTCGGGGCGATCCTGAACACCCGGCTGGCTTTCCACCTGGCCGAGAACGCACCGGCGGGCGCCCAGGGGCAGCTCGGCAGCGCCGCCGCCGGCGCGAACGACATCGCGGCCCTGCGCACCCTGCCGGAGCCACTCCTCAGCTGGGTGCTGACCGCGTTCACGCGGGCGATGGACGAGGTGTTCCTGGTCGGGGTGCCTTTCATGGGCGTCGCGCTGGTCATCGCGGTCCTGATGACCGAGCGGCCGCTCGGCGGACGGGAGCAGCCATCCGACGCGCCGGGCCAGGTGAGCGACCCGGCGGGCCTGGCGCCCGTGTCCGGGCCGTGACCCGGAACCGGGTCCGAATAGGAGTCCGAACAACTTTTCGGCCGCACGCGGCGCTGCGGTTTCGAAAACGTCGGTGCCGGATGGCACCCTAGAGGGTGCAGACAGCGGACAGGTAAGAAGGACGAACATGCCGACGTATGGGGCGCGCGCCGCGGGCGCACTGACCGCCGTTTTGCTTCTGGGCCTCGCCCGGTGCGGGACCCGCGCGCGCCCCCGCCCCGGGGGCCCCCGCCCCCCACCCCGCCCGCCCCGGGCCCCCCCATGCGCGCCCCCC